>NZ_VPEC01000061.1:0-10184 GCF_013417355.1 Acinetobacter sp. YH12255 | reverse complement strand
GATCCATGCACGCATGGCAGTCTTGAATAAATTCACAGAATTAGGTCGCCCTCATACCCAAGTTGTCTCTTAAATTTGAGTAGCTTAAGGGAACTCAGCCTTTCAAACCTTTATGCAACAAAGCCGTAACTAGTTCTAGTTCTTTTAATCCGAATAGCAGATTACCCTTTAATCTGCTTTTTGTTTATCATGTGCCAAACTTCTACCGCCTGATATTTCCATGAAATTCACGCTTGCCCTTATCGCAGCAATCCTGATCTCCCTTGCGTGGCTCATGCCCATTCATTATCGGCCGTGGGTGACCTATACCGGTGAGCTATACGCATTTTTTGCACTATTCGCCTTGGCTGCAATTTGCTTAAAAGAAAAATTAAAAATTCCAGCTATTAGTTTTCCTTTATTGCTCCTCGCTGGTGTACCGCTGATCCATTTTTTAACAGGACAAGTGTTTTTCTTTAGCATCGCCATGCTGGGCTTTATTTTCGTGTTTAGCTTTTGGCTGGCAAGTGTACTGGGTTATAACTTTTCAACAGGAAACTATAGCCGAGAAGAAACCTTTATTAATCTGAGCTATGTATTTTTGGCTTCAGGTACAGTCACAGGCATTATTGCCATTTGCCAATGGACCAATCTGGATGCAACTTTGCCAGGTATGGTAAATATTAGTGGTAATCAGCGGCCTTATGCCAACTTTGCCCAGCCGAATAATATGGCGACTTTTTTAGTCATGGCATTAATGAGCTGCCTTTACTTATATGAAAAGAAAAAAATCCAGAGCAAATGGCTATTTACCTGCGCTGCTGTGATTGTTATGGGAGTGGCTTTAAGTCAGTCACGTACTGCATGGGTTGCTGCAATCGCAATGATGTTGTATCTAGCGTTCTATCAATATAAAGGGATTATTCGCCTGAAATGGGTTTACAGCATCACTTGGTTCATCTTCTTTATTGCCTGTATTGTGGCTTTTCCATTACTCAGTCAGCTCGCTGCACAGACGATGGGTGCGGATGTCGTGCAAAGCCGTGATGTGGTATCGCGTGCCACTGGAGATATGTCACGCCTCGCGATCTGGCAGCAAATGCTGGCTGCCATTCAGGCACAGCCATGGTTTGGCTATGGTTGGTATCAGACCAGTGTGGCTTTTGTCTCGATTAGCGATACCGTGCAAGGCCCAGTCTGGATTCGTAGCGCGCATAATTTTATTCTGGACTTTTTACTCTGGAATGGACTGCTCATCGGTCTGCCTTTCTTGGCCTATTTCGGTTATTTGGGTTATCAGCTACAACGCTGGGTCAATACCCCAGAATCTGTCATCGGGATCTTGATGGTTGGGGCATTTGTCACGCATACCATGTTTGAGTTTCCACAGCATTATGCTTATTTCTTATTACCGGTAGGATTTATTCTGGGCACGGTCTTGGCGCAAAATCCGAAAATTAAAACCATTACCTTGCCTTCGATATGCCTGAAACTGACTTTCAGTCTTGGGTTGCTCTTGTTGGTCGTAATTTATCGAGATTACGATACTGCTGTACCAAAACTCGGACAAAGTATTCGCTATGAAATGCAGCCTGAAAATATCACCAATGAAAAGCCGATCTATCTGCTGACCGAGTTTAATCACCGCATTGACTGGATTCGAGTCAATCCTTATCGCAAGATGAGCGAAGATGAAATTCATCAATATGAAAAGTTGGTGGTGAGCTATCCAACCAAATACAACTTTTTAAAATATATTCGTTTATTGGCGTATAACGGCTATGTCGATGAAGCACAGCATCAACTGCAGCGTTTAAATACGATTCAGAAAACTGAACTGAGTTATGCAGAGGTGACTCGGGATATGCCGCACTAATAAGTACAAAAAAGCCAGCAGATGCTTAATGCTGATCAGTTAAGGAGTTTAGAAATAGACTCTTTAACTTTTCAGTCATTCAAGGCGGAGTATTAATGTTATAAATCAAATACTTGAAAATAATTTGTTACTTTGGTTTTGCCCAAATGAGAAGCGAAGCTTCGCAAGGAAGGCATCTTGCGGAGCAACACTCCTCACCGCAAAACTCGTCAGCCACCATCGACTAGTAAATTTGTCGCAGAAACAATCATTTTTAAATCTAGCCCTGCCTCAAACAGTTGCGGATGACTTTTCTACTTATCAAATATGATCATGAATTTAAAAAAGAAAATGCCAGTCAATTTCTTAACTGACTGGCATTACAGCAGATGCTGGCTTTTTGATTTTAAATCGAATCTTAGAGCTGACTTTGAATATAATTTTCGATACCCACACTTTCAATCAGGTCGATTTGCGTAGTTGTCCAGTCCAGATAATTTTCTTCTTTTTCCAGAATTTCCTGCACCAGATCACGGGTCACATAATCCATTTCAGTTTCAGCCAGTGCAATAGCTTTCTGAATGGTCTCAATGTTTTCTTTAACTTTACGTACATCACAATGCAGCACTTCTTGAGTATGCTGACCGATATACAGTTTGCCCAGATGTTGCAGATTCGGCAGACCTTCTAAAAATAAAATCCGTTCAATAATTTTATCGGCATGCTTCATCTGCACAATCGATTCTTTATATTCTGCCGAGCCCAGTTTCTCAATACCCCAGTCATTAAACATGCGCGAATGCAGGAAATACTGGTTAATTGCAGTTAGGTGGTGATACAACACCTGATTGAGCTGATTAATCACATCACGATTGCCTTTCATCACATAACTCCATTTGAACCTGTTTTATCTTTCTAAGAAAGCACTCTAAGGATGATAGTAAAGCAAGTCAGGGGGCAATGGCGAGTAATTTATGGAACAGCAAATGAAAATCGCAATCAAATCGATCCAGGCTTAGATCAACGGCAATAAAAACCCGCCAGAGTCAGAGGCGGGGGAGGAGGAATGATCTGAGATCATTGATTTATGATTATCTTTATTCGGTTTAGGCGGCCACAGCCAAACGGGCCGCAATTTGTGAAACTTCATCACTGATGATCATACGGGCTTCTGGTGCACAGCGGCCACAGCAGGTTCCCAAGTCCAAGATATCGCGCACATCACGATACGTTTCAGCGCCATTTGCAATAGCATCTTTAATGTCTTGATCTGTAATGCCACGGCATAAACAAACGTACATAGGACACAACCACAGTGTTTAAATAAGATAAGTAATATTATTGATAATTGTTATCGTTTGTCAATAAAAATCATTTGAAATAGCTTTTATTGTGATTGGTGATTTAGATAAAAAAATATCACTCTAGCAAAAATCCGATTATTGCTCGGGTTTTTGCTAGAGTGATTCATGATTGCAAACGAAATATAGAAGTTTAAGTGTTACATAAATTTTAAAAATTATTGCTGAATGATGACAACGCCATCCATCTCGACCAGAGCATCTTTTGGCAGGCTGGCAACACCGAGTGCTGCACGTGCTGGATAAGGCTGGGCAAAATATTCACCCATAATCTGGTTCACCAGCTGGAAGTGCGATAAATCAGTCAGATAAATATTCAGTTTGGCGATGTCTGCCAGAGAGCCACCGGCCGCTTCGCAGACGGCTTTTAAATTATCGAATACACGGCGAATCTGTGCTTCAATGCCTTCAACCAGTTCCATGCTGTATGGATCTAAACCTATTTGACCAGATAGATACAGGGTATCGCCCACAAGAATGGCTTGCGAATAGGTGCCAATGGCAGCAGGGGCATTTTCAGTATGGATTACTTGGCGGAACATTAATTTCTCCTTTTATCAAATGGAGCGTAAAACTCTGTCCTTCAGGGCAGAGATATAAGCGATACGACATAAAATGTCGTTGAATTTTTTAAAATCAACACCTTTAATTTAACATGATCTAAAATAAGCTCATGAAAACACTTAAATTACGCATAAAAGACAAACATTGCAAGGTGCTAGACCAATTAGCATCTGAGGTGAACTTTGTTTGGAATTATGTGAATGATTTGAGTTTCAAACACCTGAAAAGAACAGGTGACTTTTTCTCAGCATTTGATATGACTCAATACACAAAAGGAACTTCAAAATTGTGTGGTTTGCATAGTCAAACAGTGCAAGGGATAACAGAAGAATATGTTGATAAAAGAAGACAACACAAGAAAGCAAAGCTGAAATGGCGTGTGAGTAACAAGAAGTCAGCAAGACGTTCGCTTGGTTGGATACCATTTAAAAAAGTAGCGATTAAATATGCTGATGGATATGTGCAATACGGCAAGCAGAAATTTAAGCTATGGGATAGCTACGGCATAAGTAAATACAGCGTGAGAACAGGCTCATTCGTTGAGGATAGTCGTGGGCGCTGGTATGTGTGTCTTGTTGTGGACTCACCTAAACAATACAAACCAACGGCAACTAAAGCGATTGGTATTGATCTTGGTCTAAAAGACGTTGCCACCTGCTCAGATGGTACTGTAATTTCAAATCCTAAGTTCTACCGTAATTACGAGCAGAAATTAGGGATTGCTCAAAGAGCAAGAAATAAAAAACGTGTACGTGCATTACACGCTAAAATTGCCAATTGTCGTAAAGACCATTTGCATAAAGCAAGCACTCTGCTTGTGAAAGAAAATGCACTGATTGTTGTAGGTGACTTAAGTGCGAGCAAACTTGTAAAAACCAAGATGGCGAAATCTGTTTTGGACACAGGATTTTCAGCACTGAAAACAATGCTCAAGTATAAATGCGAGAACGCAGGGGTATTGTTTGAGGAAGTCAGTGAGAAATTCACAACCCAAATCTGTTCGTGCTGCGGTGAAATCACCTCTAGCAGTCCCAAAGGTAGAACAGATTTGCGAATAAGAGTATGGGAATGTGAGTGTGGAAGTATAAATCATCGTGATTTAAATTCCGCTAAGAACATACTTGCGCTTGGGCATGAGCGTCTAGCAGTAGGAATCCGCTTGCTTTAGCTGGAGGATGTCAACATCAACATACATCATATTCGATCAATCCAGCTGACAACAGCATTATCGTTTTAAATGATTAACTCGCTTTAGATGCTTCGCTCAGAATGACGGGCCGGGTCAGACGGGTAATTCTTGGAAAACCGAAATACATACGCAGGTCCCGGATGATCTGGGCAATCTGTTTGCGGTTATGCACCACGATATTAACATAGGTCTGCTCATCCTGGGTGCGCACCATCTCTACCCCTGAATGTGCTTTACGACATTGATAAATCAGGTCAGAAATCTGCTCATCATCCATGGCCAGATCAATGCTGAGATAAGCGCTAAAGCTGATATCATCCAGATCATCGGCAGTCCACTGCAAGGGCATGATATTTTCAGGGTGCTGATGCTGTTCATGCAGCAGGTTATGACAGCGTGAACGGTGCACAATCAGGCCACGACGAGTCAAATGACCCTGAATTGGATCGCCCAGCACCGGATTACAGCAATGCGCATATTTGACATCCACACCTTCAGTGCCCTGAATCAGGCGCCCTGAGCTAGCAATGTTTTGATGCTGGTCTTGGGCGAATAAATGATTGGCCACCAATTGCGGCAATAAGTCACCGACTGCAATCTGCTCAAAGAGTTGCTCTTTAGTCGCAATATGGCGCCATTCCAGCAGGTTTTTCCAGTCCGCTTCGGTCAGATCCCGAATTGAGCGATGAAACAGTTTTAGGGCACGATTCAGTGCCTGTTGACCCACCAGACGCTGTTCGTCCAGGTCCTGATCGCGCAAGATATTCTGAATGGCACGGCGGGCTTTTTGGGTGTTAATAAAGCTGAGCCAGTCCGGGTTGGGGGTTGCCAGGACATCGGTAATGATTTCGACCACCTGGCCGCTGACTAGCGGGGTAGAGAGCGGTTTAGTCTCATTGTTAATTTTCGCCCCGATGGCATGGTTACCGAGAAACAGGCTGGCCGCATAAGCAAAATCAACCGCTGTCGCACCTTGCGGCAATTCGTGTAAATGCCCATGCGGGGTATACACCCAGATTTTTTCCTGATGCAGATAATCCAGTAATTCACTAAAGGTGGTTTTGGCGCATTCACCATCGACCAACACGTTCAGATTTTGCATCGAGGCCTGAATTGCAGAACGACAGGCTTGGGGGGCATTTTCACCCAGTACCACACCAAAACGTGCCGCTTTACGCATCAGTTCGGTTTGAATGGTGAGTGATAACGTGGTTTTTTCACCTTTTAAACGCATCATCAAGGACTGGTTGCCACCGGGTAATGGACGGCGAATATGATCTTCATAGCTTTGAATTTTAAAGCTTTGAGTCAGAATTTCTGCCAGACGGTCACAATCTGCAATGCTTTGTAAAATAATTTCAAAGGCATGACTATGGGTCAGCTCTTGCAGGTCAATATCATTTTTAACAAAGTGGCGTAACAGCTCAATATTGTTATTTTTCTTTTTGATTCGACCTTCAATTTTATAGTCTTCTAAGAGGTCATTCAGCTTTTGTTCCCAGATCGCCTGATAGTCACAACGTTTTGGCTTGGTTTCTAATAGGGCTGCCTGAACGTTGTTGTACATGTCCAGATCAAGATTCTGATAACACAGATGTTCCAGATTGTCGGCCATTTCATTCATGCCGACAATACGTGCCATCGGCACAAAAATTTCAAAGGTTTCGCGGGCGATACGTGCACGTTTGTCCGGGCGCAGCGCCTCCAAAGTGGTCATGTTGTGATAGCGGTCGGCCAGTTTCACAATAATGACACGTGGATCCTGTAAGGTGGCTTGCAGGATTTTTCGGAATGACGCGGCTTTATTATATTCTTTATCGCTGGAATGACTCAGTTTAGTCACGCCATCGACCAGCTCGGCCACGGTAAAACCAAAAGTCTCGCTGATATCATCCTTGTTAAAGTCGGTATCTTCAATCACATCATGCAATAAAGCAGCCATCAGGGTTTCAGTGTCCAGACGCATATGCGCCAAGATACAGCTCACCGCAATCGGATGTAAAATATAGGGTTCGCCACTTTTACGCACAATACCGTCATGCGCGATATCTGCATAATCACAGGCCGCAAGCACACGTTCGACATCACGTTCATTTAAATACGCGTCGATCATCATCTCTAACTGTTGCTTGGCTTGACTGACCTGTGGGCCTGGCATAAAACACCTTTAAAACTGAGTTTCTTACAAATAAAACCATGA
This sequence comes from Acinetobacter sp. YH12255, assembly GCF_013417355.1. Classification (NCBI taxonomy): domain Bacteria; kingdom Pseudomonadati; phylum Pseudomonadota; class Gammaproteobacteria; order Moraxellales; family Moraxellaceae; genus Acinetobacter; species Acinetobacter sp. YH12255. The sequence continues at coordinate 3,036 of NZ_VPEC01000061.1, read as the reverse complement.
AAGCTTTGATAAATATGAATTGTAGCGCTTGCCAATTTTTTACTTTAACAAATAGAAAGCGGATTCAAGTTCGATAGCTAACCCTTATGTTATAACCGTTCTGGCATAAATATAAAAGTCACATAACAAAAAAAGCCTAGTTTAAAACTAGGCTTTTTTTGTGACGATCTCTTATTGGAAAGAAAAACCGTCTAAGTTTAGATTATTTGCAGAAAGTGCAAGGTCCAGACTTGATGTTTGATAGTCCTGATCACGTTGTTTCAAAATATCTTTGGATACATGACCTGCAGCGATTTCACGTAAAGCAACAACAGTCGGTTTGTCATTGTCCCATTCTACAGTTGGTTCAATACCTTGACGTGCCAATTGACGCGCGCGCTTGCTTGCCACTAGTACAAGCTCAAAGCGGTTGTCTACATGGTCTAAACAATCTTCAACGGTGACGCGTGCCATAAGAATTCTCGTTTGAATAATAAATTTTAACAGACTGCACAGTATAAAAGGCTTTGCCTATAGACTCAAGTTTTAATCACTGTTCAGTGGGTGTGATCAGTTGCTGAATCAGTTTTTCATGACGGTTGGCTTGCTGCGACAAGGTCAAACGGTTGGCGATAATGACCGCTTCGAGATCATGCAGTGCCTTGTTAAAGTCATCATTGATAATAATATAGTCAAAGTTGCTATATTGCTGCATATCTTCCACTGCACAGCTCAGACGATGTTCAATCACATCAACTGTGTCCGTACCCCGGTTAGATAGACGTTCACGTAGGTCAAACTGACTTGGTGGCAAGATAAAAATTTGTTGAGATTCAGGAAAAAGTCGACGGACTTGTTGTGCACCTTGCCAGTCAATTTCCAGTAGCACATCATGGCCTTTGGCCAGTTGTTCTTTAACGGTCGCCTGCGCGGTACCGTAGTAATTACCGAATACTTCTGCGTATTCAATAAAACCACCTTCATTGACCAGATTTAAAAAATCATCTTTCTGGGAGAAATGATAGTGCACGCCATCGAGTTCGCCAGGTCGTTGACCGCGTGTGGTATGGGACACAGAAACGTGAAGGTTATTGACACGCTCAAGTAGGGCTTTAACAAGGGATGTTTTGCCTGTTCCAGACGCTGCAGAAACGACAAACAAGAGACCCGACATGATATTTTTCCTGATATGATAAAATATCTTCTCTATTTTAGAGTAGACCGGCTTTAAACTAAATAGTTACCAGTCGATTGTTTTACATTTATTTCAATTGAACCGCTAAAAATGGTGTGAGTATTGAGGATTCTATGGAAATTGTTTTAGCCAACCCACGTGGTTTTTGTGCTGGTGTAGATCGTGCCATTGCGATCGTGAACCGTGCCCTAGAATGCTTTAATCCACCGATTTATGTACGGCATGAAGTGGTACATAACAAATTTGTAGTCGATGACCTGCGTCAGCGTGGCGCGATCTTTGTTGATGAACTTGATGAAGTGCCCGATGACAATATTGTGATTTTTAGCGCACATGGTGTTTCCAAGGCGGTACAACTTGAAGCCGAACGCCGTGGTTTAAAAGTTTTCGATGCGACTTGTCCATTGGTGACCAAGGTGCATATTGAAGTGACCAAATATGCGCGTGAAGGCGTAGAAGCCATTCTGATTGGTCATGAAGGTCACCCTGAAGTCGAAGGTACCATGGGTCAGTATGACAAGAAAAATGGTGGTGAAATTTATCTGGTCGAAGATGAAGAAGATGTTGCTGCCTTAACTGTGCATCATCCTGAAAAAGTGGCTTTTGTCACGCAAACGACCTTATCGATTGATGATACGGCGAAAGTGATTGATGCTTTACGCCAAAAATTCCCGCTGATTCAAGGGCCGCGTAAAGATGATATTTGCTATGCCACCCAAAACCGCCAGGATGCAGTACGAGATCTAGCTGAGCGTTGTGATGTGGTACTTGTCGTGGGTTCGCCAAATTCATCAAACTCCAACCGTCTGCGTGAGTTGGCAGAACGTATGGGTAAAGCGTCCTATCTGGTTGATAATGCCGATGAACTCAAACAGGAATGGTTTGAAGAAAATGCCCAGATTGGAGTAACCGCCGGAGCTTCTGCACCAGAAATTCTGATTAAACAGGTCATTCAGCGTTTACAGGATTGGGGTGCCCAAGCACCTAAAGAGTTGGATGGTCGTGAAGAGAATATTACATTTAGTTTACCCAAAGAGTTACGTATTCCGGTAACTCAAGCCTAAAGTGTTAAGTACTTAACATTCTGAATTTTTTAGGAATTGATAGATAATTGCTTTTTGGCAATTATCTGTTTTTTTATACCTTTTATCTGTTGTGTGTATGTTTTGTAATTAAGTGAGATATTATTTTTAATAGGGTAAAGTTTTGTTGCTTTGGGGGCGGGATGAAAAAGAATAAGGGATTTACGTTAATTGAGCTGATGGTGACGATTGCAGTGTTGGCGATTGTTGCCATGATGGCTGCGCCTTCGTTTATCAAATTAGTTCGAAATTATCAGTTAACCACAGATACTCGTGATTTTATTGATCTGTTAGCTGAAACTCGATCTGAAGCTATTTTTAAGCAGAAAGCTCAAATTTTAGCGGTAAATACTACAGTTGCGGACTCATATAAAACCTGGACACCAACACATAGTCACGAAGAGAGCGAACATACTTCAGTCAGTTTTGAACGTTCAGGCCAATCCTCTATAGTTGGAAGCGGTCAGTGCTTTGTTTTTTCCCATATAAATGATTCAGCTCTAAAAACTTATGTCTATGTACAAAAAGGTGGAACAGTCGTGTACAAAAAATTAGCAACCAGTTGCCCAACCTAAGTGAGGGAAATTAGACAATGAAAAATTCTCAAAAAGGTGCTGGACTGGTCGAGGTATTGGTTGCACTCATACTTCTCAGTGGCTTTGTTGCATAAAGGTTTGAAAGGCTGAGTTCCCTTAAGCTACTCAAATTTAAGAGACAACTTGGGTATGAGGGCGACCTAATTCTGTGAATTTATTCAAGACTGCCATGCGTGCATGGATC
>NZ_VPEC01000060.1:0-10304 GCF_013417355.1 Acinetobacter sp. YH12255 | reverse complement strand
AAATGTATATCGTTGGCAGAAGAAATTATTTAGACCAGTTATCAAAAACTTCATTGATGACTTTATTCTCGATAAAAATCATCTGCTACCACAGAGAATCTATAAATAATAGTGCGTAAGTCCTATACCTAATGGATTTGCTTTTCAACTAGTTCCAATTTGTTTAATGCTTGCCGTTTTTTATGATCATTATTAATCTTTACAACTAGAGCTAAAATAAAAACCATCACTATAAAAACAAGGAAAATCAAATGCTTTTTCATCATTAATTCCGTCTTTTGATTTTTAAGAATGCCTTGCTCCTTTGTAAATAGATATGACATAAGGGAAGCACTGATACAAGCCTTTTTAAATGACTTTAGCAACTCGATAAACAGTTGCAACTCCACAATTCACTGCTTTGGCAATTTCTTCCTTAGTCATATTGCCAGATGCTAGCAATTCTTTTATTCGTTTGTGCTTAGCCTCATTGGCTTTCTTACCTGTTGGCTTGTAACCCGAACGTTCTAGACCCTGCTTAATACGTTCTATGCGTTTCTCATTGTCTAGGCGGGCCATTGTTGCCAGGAGATCAATCAACATATTGTTGATGAGTTCCAGGATTGAATGAGTAATGCTGTCACTGGTTTGAATCATTTGGTAGGTAGTAGGAAGATCTGCTACGACTAAACGAAGTCCCTTCTCCTGGATCCTGCGCTTCAGCTCTTGAAAATCTCGTTGGGTTAGGCGTGATAAGCGGTCAATACTTTCAACTAACAAGGTGTCACCTTGATTTGCTTCTGACAGTAGCTTATTCAATTCAGGTCGGTCTAACTTCGTACCACTATAGTTTTCCACGTACACAATGGTTTCACCCAAATTCAAGTTTTGGTTTAGATCCTGAAGAATCTGCAAAGCCCTTTCTGCATCTTGATCTTTAGTTGAAGCTCGTAGATAAATACGTGTATTCATTTCTATCATTTAATCTTAATTCTATTAGATTAATGATAACACTATCATTTAATTACTGAATTAAGCCTAATGATAGATATTGTATGCGATTTGGCTCGCTATCATTCAGCTATACTCTTTTGATAAAAAAAGCATGACTAAAAGCCATGCCTTGGGAATTCGTATAACGTGCATTATGTTAATTTTAGTTTAATTAACAATTTACATTAGCACTTCATGCTTCTATCCCTCATAAAAAATTTACCTTAATCTTTAGCATTGAATGTTTCTATATACAGACTTCGCTCTAATTCTTGATTATAAATTTTTGAAGCAATGCAACACTCTTGCAAAAAATCAATAAAGGCATCATGAACATTTCTTTTCATTGGATCCTTAAGACAAGAATGTAATTTTTCTAACCTTTTAAGAACCCTTGGTTCATCGTGAAAAATTGCAATTACTTGGTTCATAGCACTAGAAAACTGTTCACCTTGAATAGAAAACCTATGTCCTAATAATTGCCTAGTAAGATCAATTTTTAATTTTCTCTTCTCCATCCTATTCATGTAAATAAGAGAAAGGATAGAGCCCAAAATTCCTGATAATAAGGAGGCAAATATTGTTATAAATATTAAGGTGTAACTCATTAACTAATTTTCATCCAAAAAGTTGTTTATCACATCTAAGATAAACTTCTTATTCGCAGTTTAAAATGTAAATTTTGAGCCATTTATCATAATGGGCGTCATCCGAAACGAATATTTTAAATATATAAAAATCATATACTTGTGTTATAGTGGTAATGCTCGACGATGTCGAAAAGCTGACTTGGAAAACAAGTCGGCTTTTTTATGAGCAGTTTTGAAATATTTTGCCAATCATTTTGACTAAAAATTACGCTTTCCAGCTTGAGTGATACAATTTTGTGATACATTATTGTATATACAAATTTGAATGTTTTTTATGGAACAGTATTTCGAATGGGATGAGGCAAAGAATCGAAAGAATCAGAAAAAGCACGATGTCTCTTTCGAAACAGCAAGCCTTGTTTTCGATGATCCATTAAGGATCTCAATCCAAGACAGACATACCGATGGTGAAGAACGTTGGCAGACCATTGGGAAAGTAAAAGGCGTACTAATGCTCTTGGTAGCTCACACTATCTTTGATGAAGATGACTGTGAAATCATAAGAATTATTAGTGCAAGACAGGTAACTAAAGCGGAGCGAGATAAATATGAGCATGGTTAAATACTCACGCAAAGAACTGAATGAAAAATTCAGCGACAAGCAAGATGCTGAAATTCAACGCTTGCTTGCTAAAGGGACGGTTCGTGATGATCAGCTAGATCTATCAGATATTCCTGAAATTACTGATTGGAGTAATGCTGTACGCCATAATCAATTCTATCGCCCAGTGAAGCAACAAACTTCTATTCGGTTAGATGCTGATGTTCTTGCTTGGTTCAAAGCACAAGGGAAAGGTTATCAAACACGAATGAATGAAATTCTTCGTAATGCTATGATAGAAGAATTAAAAAAATAGAAATTCCTATCTTATTTTAAAAGGAGATAACACATGGGTGGGTTTGTTATTGAAGATGCTACATTATGCGCAGTACTAAAAATTTTAAAGGAGGATGGGCTTGATTTAAATGAACTGCAAAAGAAATATGCTGATAGATTAATGAAAAATGAAATCACAATGATTCCAGAAGACTATAGAGAAGAATCATTAATAATTTTAAGAAATGCGATAGATAATACTTAAGATGATGAAAGTATCTGATGCTTTAATGGTTGCTTTAGTAACTGTTATCATTAATTTTTTTATTCAGTTGTTTTTTAAATATAAGGATAATAGGTCTCAACAATTATCAATTCAGTTAGCTATTATTGCTGAGATTAAAGCTTTAAAAAAACTAATTGAACAAAGAAAGTATGTAGAAGATATTCAAAATATAGTTTTATACCTTGAAAAAAATAGAGGTTATAGGACAACACTTTCGCTCGATATTCAAGAAAATGTATTCCCAGTGTATTCTAATAATTTAGATAAAATTGGACAGTTATCACCTAAAGTAGCTCCTCAAGTCGTCACTTTTTACGCCTTACTCTCTTCTATTCTACAGGATGTGAAAATAGGAGGTTTACTAAGCATACATGAACAAGGAAATTATCAGAACTATAAGAATATCTATGATCTTTTAACTAAAGCCTTAGAAATAGCCGATGAAATAATTAATTCAAGTCAGAATTAATTTAACAGAAGATTTCTCATATATGTTAATAAAAAATAGAAATTAAAGCTTGAAAAAACATAGAGATACTTGCGAAAAAAGCACCTAAACTATTCCATTTTGATTGGGCTTTTAAAGTTTCTCTCACATCCCATCCATCAAAAGAAACTCCTGATAAATTAGGTTGTTCATTTTTCTTTTGAGCTTTTTTCTTGGCTATCTTTACAGCTTTTTCTCTAGTGACTTTAACCTGGCTTGAATAAAACCATGCCCCAGCTGAGAAGAATCCAAAGATAATAGATATTGAAAGAATAATAAGTTTGTAGTCCATGACGTTACTTATGATTAAGACTTGCTTCCATATTTAACATAAAATCTCTTATGCGAAATTAAAAAAAAACCCCAAGCTATGACTTGGGGTTTTTAATTAATAAGGTAAAACTTCGGATACTGGAACACCGATCTCTATAAGCTTTTGTGCGGTATCGTATGAAATCGTACATTTCAAGCCATGGTACTGCATCCAGTATTTTCCCTCTTTCGCGTACTTAATAGGTACTAGAATAAGTTCTTTATATTCTTCAGGTGAAAGACTTAGAATAAAATTACCTGTTAGGTTTAAAAGGAAACCTACTTCAGTTTTATCAAGCTCTATTTCAACCATTAAATTTCTCCAAAAATTAAATTATTCAATAAGTTAATGAATGTCATGAGATATTCGATGTCTCTAGAAATCCATTGCTCGCTTTTCCCATTCCTCATATGAAATGAAATAAAAACGCTCTAATAAACCTGGGGGTATTGGGATTACTTTTCCCTTAAAAATAATTTTCTCTATTCGATGAAATAGCCTTTGCAGTCGGATAGTTAGCTGTTCAGGACATACATAAACCACTTCATCAATGACGCCCAAAGACATCATCTCGGCATAGTTCGCCAAAATCTCAACATAACGTTTAGGCGTTTTAGCTGACCGTTCTAACTCAACAGCAATTTTTCGTCCTTTAGGAGATCGTGCAACCGCATCTGGCACCTGAACCCATGTGGAACGGCTCTCATTGGCTCTTTTAAGCATCCTAGAGCTACTTTCCCATTGTTCCCAACCAAACCTTAATGCAACCACCTTAACGCGCTGTAAAGCCAAACTATGCGCTATAGTAATGGGCTTCACACGACTCACCTCAAAGAATTTAAATTTCTCATCTTCAGGTGTAGCTAAAAGCGTTCCAGTCGGAGTTAATCCCCAGATTTTGAGATTCCATGAACTCAGCTCAAAATCAACGGTATGAGCTTTAATCAGATCATTGGCTTCCATCTTCCGTAGAGTCCTTTGCACCCCATTGGGTGTCATTTTTAGAAATTGAGCCAAGATTTTTGCTGTGCTGTATCCCTCTTCAAGTAAGAAAGAGAGAATCTTCCTTTCCTTCTCAGCTTTGATTCTGTCTCGTTCTGTTTTTGAGTTAATTAAATTGGACATAACTCACCTCAATTCACGAAAAACTAAAGAGGTATCTAAATCTGATTTTTCAGAAATTTGGGGATGATCAAAGCTTATGATTTTTTTCGAATCAGAATCTTTTTTGACTTCAATGGGATAAACGGTAGATATTTTGGCAATGCCATTTCCAAATAAAACCCCTGTTTTAGGAGGCAGTGATAGCATCATATTAATATCTATTAAATTCCGTTCGGACTGTCGAATCTGTTTTTCACCAACAACTCGATCAGTCAGACTCAGTGTTTTTTCAGTACTGCGAGATTCATCATCTCCTAAAATTTTCCCTGAAAGATCCGAAAAATATTGAGCAGTTTCATAGTCCGCAGCGCGATAGGTAAACTTTAAAGGGCAATTTGCTAAAACAGAACCTGCAAACGCATTTGCATCCATATTTTCTGGCACATTGGTTAAATCATTGATACTTTGATGGGCCAGAATGAAATGCAGTCCTTTATCTCTGATAACTTTCAGTGAGTCACCGAAAATTTTAGAAATTTGGAAAGAAAGCTCATCAAGAATGACACAAACTTGTTTTGGCTCTTCAAGGCTGTTATCTCGTTCACTCGCAATTTGAATAATTCGGGCGAGAACCATCCGTTGTACTTTGACATATTTCGGATCCTCCCAATCGCCTGCAATATAGAGAACTTCGCCATTTTCAATAATTTTTTTTAATGAAATCCCTTTAGTTGCATTAACTGCTTTAACCCGACCTATTTCTTGTAGCTGGTTGGCAAAACTCTCAGCCTCATTTTCTTTACTTCTAAAATATTGATCATATTCCTGGCTAATCTGGGTTGCTGTCCGCCCAGGCTGATAGTTTTCCCCAACAAATCTTGCCATCCTACGGTCTTTACCACGGTAATAATCAGCGGCATCACCTCGATCTTCTAGCAAAAAACCAGTAATCAAAAGATTTTCAATTTGATCTGATGTAGCATCTTCAAAAAGATTTAACTGGGCTGCCTCATGACGGAGATCAAGAAAATAATATTGTGTCTTTGCTACTTCGGTTGCTTGTTGACATACGTGGGGAAACCATTCATCTCCGCCTTGTTTTGGATCAAAAATAATCGTAGCTTCACGCTTTAATATCGCTTGAAATGCTAAGAGCCCAAGTAAAACACTTTTACCAAAACCAGAGGTTCCAGTAATTTGAGTATGAAAAAGTTTTTTCTCTCTGAAAAAAATAGGTTTTTTATTAGAATCTAAGCCGAAAAACCACTTTCCAGAAGAAAAAAACTTTTGAGGATCATATTTAAGAATCGACTTAAAACTTTTCTCAATATCCCGAATATCTGTCTTTTGATCTCGCTTAGTTCCTGCACCCTGAGTAAAAAAATTCCCGATTTTTTCACATCTAGGTGTAAAAAATCGATCAAATAAAATTGAGATAAAAAAGCCCGCTACACCAAAACTTAAAAAAAGCCATAGTTCATTTTTGCTAACTTTTCCAAAGAAATATGCGACCATCCATAAAATAAAAAAAGTAATCAAACATAAGAAAAAAGCATAAAAAGAAAATTGTGAGGCCGCTTTTCTATAGCCTGCTTCATTTGGCTTAGCACTTAGCACAACAAAAGCAAACATTCCAACGAATGCAGATATCAAATGACGTAATGGATGTGCGAAAAAAATACTTAAAAAAGATGATATCTCAGCAGAAAAAATGATTAATACAAAACATAGAGCAACTAGTAACCAAGTCCGCATAAATTATCTTCGAGGCTTAACAAGAAAAAAATAATATAGCTGTTTTTTTCTAAAAAGCAAAAATAAATTAAATGTAAGTTATTGAATATATTAAATTTGTGGTATATGTTTATAATCTAGAATTGATTAACTAGCTGATTCAGAAACTAATATTATTACTAAAAAAATTAATCACCTTAAATTTTTAAAAATTAATATTCTGATAAATTTCTATAACAGGATACGCGGTTGCCCCGAAGGGGGGCTGAACGACAGTGAAGCATCCTCGCAGCCCCAGCGAAGAGGACAAGGGGGGAGCCACGAAAGGGAAAAAATGGAAGCGAAGCGCACCCGTTTTTTAAGGCGTCCCAACGCCTGACCTTGAAGTGGGGGGCTAGCCCATCCCCGTCGTAACGCAGTGCACGACCACCCTCTTACGGTTAAAAAAGTCCGTTGAGTTCATTGCGTAGCAAATGAAGCTCAATACTTTTCAGTAAGGGGGTGGTCGTGCGCGACAGCGCACCGACGGGGACTCCGTAAGAGGTAAAAACGCCCTAGCGTTTTAGCAAATCCGTCCCGAACCCTTTCGGGCTGAAAACAAGCGATAGCGCAGGTTTCAGAGGATAGCGTAGCGGTTGCGTTACCGTGAATCTAAGTACACCTTTCGGCACGTCTCCTCGGCACTGCGTTTCGGCTAATGAAGACTTCCTAACTGACATGCCGATATGCCATTCCCAAAGATCTTCTTTATTGGCTTTAGACATTTACTTATTATGCGAGTGTCTACGAGCTGCCACAACTAAAATTCGTCCTTGTTTTTCCCTGATTACAAGCTCCCTTATGATTTTAAAACTTAAGTACAGAGCATCCCGAATGGGTGCGAACTGATGTAATTTGATCCTAGACGAGCGAAGCGAGCATAAAAAACTTATGAGCGAAGCGAATTCCGAGTTGCTTTTGCTTTTTATTAAATTCCAGATGGTATTAGCCAAAAAATTGCCCCAACGAACTGAGCTTTAGCGAAGTTCAATAGAGTTTGAGCGTAGCGAAAACCAAGGGCAATTTTTTATAAAGTCTTTTTAATTATATTTTAAATCTTTTAAATATTTTAGGCAGCCTGAAAGGCTTTAAAGACAAGGCTTTCAGCTCTTAACTATGAGGGATTGACTACTAACTATGAGGGATTGACTACTAACTATGAGGGATTGACTACTTAAATATGAGGGATTGACTACTAACTATGAGAAAATTATAGTACTCATAGTTAAGTTTTCGAAATAAAAGTGATGAGTCCATCTAAAAAAGAACTAGTAGTTAAATCAAATCAAGTTATTGAGGCTTCATACCAACTCAGCTCAACAGAACAGCGTATTGTGTTAGCAGCTATTAGTAAAATTAGTCGGGCTGAAGACATTACAGATGATGAAATTTATCGCGTAACTATTGATGACTTAAAAAAACTTGGGGTTCATGAAAAAACAGCTTATAGAGATCTAAAAGATGGTGTAAACCGCTTATATGACAGATCAATTAATTTAGCTATTGATGATGAATCAATCAAAATGAGATGGATTCAATCCATACGATTTTTAGAAAGTAAAAGCGTTGTAGGAATTAGGTTTTCTAAAGAAATTTTGCCTTTCATTTCTAATCTAAGTCGTGAATTCACTAAGTATTCATTATCTGACATTGCTGGTATGAGTAGCGCCTATGCTATTCGTATTTATGAGTTATTAAGCCAATATCGTTCAATAGGAAAACGAGAGATTTCAATCGAATCTCTAAGAGGTATGTTGGAGTTAGGAAAAAGATATCCATTATCTGCTGATTTAAAAAGATGGGTTATTGATACAGCTGTAGATCAAATCAATGAACATAGCCCTTTAAATGTATCTTACAAGCAAATAAAGACAGGCCGAAAAGTCACACACATTCAATTCACGTTTAAAGAAAAATCAAAAAGTATTGAGCATAAATCTGAACAGAATAATTTTTATAAATTGACAGATTCACAAATTAATATGTTTGGTAATCAGCTTTCACGCTTACATGAAGTATCCCACCTAGCACAACAAGGTGAAAGTTATGACGACTTAGCTATCAAAATTAAAGATATGCTGCGAGATCCAATGCAACAAAAACAACTTATTCCTCATCTTAAAAATTTAGGTTTTAAGGCATAAAAGATCGACTATGTATGTAGCAGTTGACTGTTTGTTGATGTATCTTAGTTCACATAATAGACAACCAGAATTACAAGATGAAATCACTATCTGTTATTGAGCTTTCAAACCTGTATGGAATGACTCGTCAAGCCATTTATAAGCAAGTTAATAAAGGTAATTTAAGTAAGAATAGTGATGGTAAAATTGATCTTTCCGAAGCTATTCGAGTTTTTGGTGAACCGTCTAGAAATGTGAACAGTTCACAGACAATCGAAACACGAAAGTTGTCAGAAGTTCACCTGCTAGAACAGCAGGTTTACATGCTTCAAAAACAGCTTGAACAGGCGCATGAGCGTGAGCAGTTTCAACGTGAGGAATTAAAAGCCAAGAATGATCAATTACATGTTAAGGATGAACAAATTGAAGCAATACAACGATTATTAGAAGCGCCAAGAGCCTATACAACTAGGTTTATCGACCCAAAATCAGATACAGCAACGGATACTAGTTCAAAAAGTGAGTCGAACTATGATGGATTGACTACTGAACAAAAAGAATCTCATGTACAAACTGAGGTGAAAGATGACGGATTGACTACCAATAGCCAAATTGAAAATAAGCGGATTCCTGTGCCTGAACACATTGAACCAGAGCCTGAGAAAAGAGGCTTTTGGAGCCGTTTTTTTAGACCCTATGATTAACCACGATTGTTTAACTGATATGAACAAAGTCGTGAAACATTGATCAAATAATAGGCGTGGAACGTGAAAAATCATAAAAAAAGCCCACCTTGGGGAAGATGGGCTATAAACTTTGAAATAAGTATATGAATTTCAAGGTAAATTATAACACATTTCGTATAAGGTGTATTATGTTAATTTTAGGGAAAATAAATAATTATTAGCTTAAGGCCCACTACCCAATCCTGTAATTAGCCAATCAGATTGAGGAGATTTTTTCACAAGAGTAATAAATAAAATATAGTCACCTACTGGACTGCCAGCATCATCTATATGCACGACTTTAACTTTTACCATCACTGAAATAATTTTATAAAATTCTTGATAATACTCAGGTCTACTTTCCGCTGAATCATCATTAATTCTTATTATTTCTAAAATTTTTGAGTCTTTGAAAGAAAGAAATCTTTCAGGACTTTTTAAGTCTTCATATAATTGCGCATCAGGCCAAACATATTTGATTGCTGATTTTCGATCATGTTTAGCAAGTGAATTTAAGAAAAGTATCGTTGTCTGTTTTGCCATTTCATTGTCATAATTCAATTTCTGTTTATATGAATTAAAGATCAGAATTAAACATAGACCTACAAGCAAAATTCCTACTTTTATAATTTTTGGGCGATTTACCATTCTTTTTGAAAACCCTTTCTAACTGCTAATGTTTAACCTTATCAATAAAGTCAGGCACTTATTTAACATAATGGTTGTTATGCGAAATTAGTAGTTTTTAGGCTGGATTTCTAACGTATTCATCTTTTGTCTTATATCTTTATTTTTACCAATAGGTAAAATATATTCATAACCTACATCGAAAAAGTAGGTAATTAAGAAAAAATTACAGCGTTTTATAAGCCTTATAGTAACGGGAGAGACTATAGGGCTTTTTATTTATCTTAATATTCATATACCTTAGGACTTACGCATTGACGGATTCAAAAAAGTATTAAAATACTTTATAAAGTATCTGTGATCAGACGAATTAAACATGCTTCTACAGCAACTTGTACATTACCCATTTATATGGGCTTTCTCATGA
>NZ_VPEC01000059.1:0-10369 GCF_013417355.1 Acinetobacter sp. YH12255 | reverse complement strand
GATTAAACGAATTTGGAAGGAAAGTTCAGGTCGGTATGGTGTACGTAAAGTCTGGCAAAAACTGAAACGTGAAGGCTATATTATTGCGCGCTGTACTGTTGCTCGATTAATGCAAAAGCTAGGTATACAAGGTGTTTGGCGTGGTAAGAACAAACAAACCACCCGTAGCCGAGATGACCAAAAACGAGCAGATGATTTAGTGAAACGTAATTTTACTGCTGATCATCCTGACCAACTGTGGGTGAGTGACTTTACGTATATTCAAACAAATTCAGGCTGGGTTTATACTGCATTTATTATTGATGTGTTCTCACGAGCAATTGTTGGATGGAAAGTATCGACACGGATGAATACAGATATGGTGCTCGATGCATTGGAGCAAGCATTGCATGATCGAGGCATGCCAAAGAATGTGATTTATCATTCCGACAGAGGTGTGCAATATCTTTCCATTCGCTATACCAATCGTTTAGAAGCAGCAAATTTACGAGCATCAGTCGGTACGACTGGTGATTCATACGATAATGCTTTGGCTGAAACGGTGAATGGCTTATACAAAACAGAGGTGATTGAATATCTAAAAGCAGATTGGCAAGGTTTAGCGGATGTACAACTTGCGACACTAAATTGGGTAGATTGGTTCAATAAAGAGCGTGTACATAGTGCACTAGGTTATGTATCACCTTTTGATTTTGAAGCAATGTACTATGATAAGATTAACCCGTTAGGTCAGGTGGCCTAACTTAAATAAAAAACTCTCCGACAAACCCGGTACGGTTCAAGCTGAAATGGAAATTAATGCCAATATTAAAAAACTGCAACTTGGTTGTGGAGGAATTAATGGTGCAACTGGTTGTGATATTGATATTGATCATATTTCCTTAAGTGGTAATTCTGCAAATGGAATGGATCGTGCTGCGACCTCTGCCTTGATTACTAATCCTTTTGTTCAATTTGCTATAAAAAATCCAAATCAGGCATCTACACGTGAAGTTTTGGGTTTCCGTTTAAGTGCAGAAAAGATTTCAGGTCTACTGACTATGGGTACAGAAAATACGGCCACACCAAATGGTATTAATAGTTTTAGTGGATATATGAAGACTAAAGAAGCTAAAGGAACAGCTGTAACTAATCCAAGAACAATGACCTATGCATCAACTGGCAATAAATATATTGAAGGTGCTGTTACGGGAACAATATTGGGGCAGGATCTGGAACTTCATTATAAATCGAATGATTATACTTTTAATTTAAAAAGTACCAATGCGCCATTTGTGATTCCAGCCACTATAGTTTCAGGAACACGAATGAGTGAAGTTAAATTAAAGGGGACTGGTACAGTTGACAGAATTGATTTTAGTGGCCCATTAAAGGCCATTTTAAAGCCACTGGATTTATTTGAGCTTACACTGGATAAACAAATTACAGGCTATATGACAGGCCTTAGAACAGATATTACAGTGGATCAAGATCTTGGCTTAATCCATGCATTGTATTTGAATAACCCAGCATCTTTATCATTACAATCGCAAAAAATACTTTGGCCGGGTGCTGCCGTTGCTGCTAATCAAGGTTGGTGGATGGCAATCGAGGATGAGGTAAATCTTGGTGATATTAGTCCAAATAAAGGTGTGGATATTACTAATGCGGTATTAGCACAAACCATTGCAGGGATTAATCATGATTTAACATCAAAACCCAGAGCATGTGGAAGTCTTTTGAATTGTGTATTTGATGGAGCTTTAGATGTGAAAGAAATTAAAAACCCGGCACTTCTTGATTTTCCTTTGAAAAATTTAGAGCTTAAAGGCCAGAACTTTCAACCGAACTGCTTCGGTGGACATAAATTCTGTTAAGTTAAAAAGAATAAAAAATCCCGCACTTGACGGGATTTTTTTATTAAGAAAGCAAAATTATTTCGCGATTTTAGCCAACAACTCTTCTTTGGAAATATTTACAGATTCAGCATCACGGCGACCTTTATATTCAAAAGTACCTGCATCCAAGCCTTTTTCACCAATCACAATACGGTGTGGAATACCGGTCAACTCAAGGTCAGAAAATTTAACGCCTGGACGTTCGTTACGATCATCTAGAATTACGTCATAACCCGCAGCAGTGAGTTCAGCATAAAGCGCTTCAGCTGCTTCTACTGTGCGTGGTGATTTATGTGCATTCATCGGTACAATGGCCACTTCAAACGGGGCAATGGCAGTTGGCCAAATAATGCCTTTCTCGTCAAAGTTCTGTTCAATGGCAGACGCAACCACACGTGTTACCCCAATACCATAGCAACCCATGGTCACAGTGAATGGTTTGCCATCTTCACCCAAGACTTTACAGCCCAATGCTTCAGAGTATTTCTGACCCAACTGGAAGATATGACCGACTTCAATGCCGCGTTTAATTTGCAGTGTGCCTTTGCCATCTGGAGAAGGGTCACCTTCAACTACATTACGCAAGTCATAAACTTCAGTGAACTGTGCATCACGTTCCCAGTTTACGCCGGTTGCATGCTTGTCAGCTGCATTAGCACCTGCAACAAAGTCAGAAAGAACAGAAGCTGCACGGTCAACAATGACGGTGACACCTTTTTCAACCAGACCTTGTGGGCCTACAAAACCAGCTGTCAAGCCAAGTGCTGCGATTTGCTCTTCGGTTGCAAAAGTGAGTGGAGCTGCAATTTGTGCATGCTTCTCGGCTTTAATTTCATTCAGTTCGTGATCGCCACGAAGGAATAAAGCAACCACAGGAACAGAACCATCCTCTTTTGCAATGCCTTGAACAAGCAATGCTTTTACTGAGTGAGCTGGATCCGTGCCCAAGAAGGCAGATACATCCGCAATGGTTTTTTGATTTGGCGTATCAACCAGTTTAAGTTCTTGAGTTGGTGCCGCACGTTCGCCGACCAGAACGGCTTCAGCCATTTCAATATTGGCGGCGTAGTCTGATTCGGTCGAAAATGCGATATCATCTTCACCGCTTGAAGCCAGTACATGGAATTCGTGTGAACCTGAACCACCAATCGAACCGGTATCTGCTTGAACCGGACGGAAATCTAAACCAAGACGAGTAAAGATTTTGCAGTAGGCTGCATACATGTCGTCGTAGGTTTGTTGCAATGATTCCTGATTGGCATGGAAAGAGTAGGCATCTTTCATGATGAATTCACGTGAACGCATTACCCCAAAACGCGGACGAATTTCGTCACGGAATTTGGTTTGCACCTGATAGAAGTTGGCAGGGAGCTGCTTATAACTTTTTAGTTCATTGCGTGCTAAATCAGTGATGACTTCTTCATGGGTTGGACCCAGTACAAACGGGTTACCGTGGCGGTCATTGAAACGTAACAGTTCAGGACCGTATTGTACATAACGACCTGATTCTTCCCATAAAGACGCAGGTTGAGTCACCGGCATATAGACCTGAAGTGAACCGACCTTGTCCATTTCTTCGCGAACGATCGCTTCAACTTTATTTAATACGCGAACGCCCATCGGCAACCAGGTGTACAGACCTGAAGCCAACTTACGAATCATACCGGCACGAAGCATCAACTGATGGGAAATAACCTCAGCATCGTTCGGGGTTTCTCTTAACGTTGCAAATAAAAAGCGACTCGCGCGCATGGAAACTGTCCTAAAAAATTAAGCGTTAAAGCAGAGATTATACAATAAAAAATGAGATGAGCATTTGGGAATGTCACCTCATTGTGTTGCATTAAATTATGCCATGATTTTACGCATCTGACGCAGCATAAAATTCTTAAAGTCATCCAGGTAGGTAAAGATCACGGGGACAACCACCAAAGTGAGCAGGGTTGAGGTGATCACCCCGCCAATCACGGCATGGGCCATCGGCGCACTTTGTTCACCGCCTTCACCCAGCCCTAAGGATAAGGGCACCATACCCATGACCATGGCGCTGGTGGTCATTAAAATGGGACGCAGTCGGGTTTTCCCCGCGGCAATAATCGCATCATAACGCTCTTCACCGCGATCCATGGCTTTTTTAATAAAGTCGATCAGCAGAATCGCATTCTTGGTCACCAGTCCCATTAGCATGATAATCCCGATAATCGAAAACAGGTTCATGGTGGAATTAAACAGGAACAGCGCCAGGAACACACCAATCAAGGATAATGGCAAGGAGGCCATAATCGCCGCAGGATGGATAAAGCTATTAAACTGTGAACCCAGCACAATGTAGATAAACACAATCGACAGGGTGATGGCGGTCAGGGCATAGCCTGCGGATTCTGCCATATCGGCATTTGAACCTTGGGTATCAAAACTATAACCTGGCGGCATATCAAAATTGGCTTGTAGCCGGCTGATATCCGTGCCGATATCTCCTGTAGGACGACCAGCGGTATTGGCTTCTATCAGAACTTCACGTGCCAGATCACGGCGGTTAATTTGTGAAGCACCGAGTTTTTCTTCAAACTTGGCCACACTCGAAAGTGGAATCAGAATCGGCTGATGATTGGCATCGGTTTTATTTGAAGTGATATACATGTTCTGTAAATCACGTGGCAAGCTGCGCTGGTCTTCCGTCAGGCGCAAATTCACATCATAAGTTTCGCCTTTTTCATCCTGCCAGGTGGTGACATCATCACCGGCAATCAGTGGACGAACCACATTGGCAATCTGATTCACGGATAATCCTAAATCACTGGCCAAGACACGATTGATCTGCACGCCGAGTGTTGGCTTGGGTTCTTTCAGTGAGGTTTCCAAATCGACAATACCGTCAATCTTGGCAATCTCTGTCATAAAACGATCGGAAATTTTTTGCAGTTCATCCAGGTCGGGGCCTTTGATCGAGATCATAATTGGCTTTTGACCACCCGAAACGGTTTCATCGGCAGATGCAACCGAGGTAATACTGATCCCGGCAACCGATTGCAGGCGTTGTCGAAACTCATTGTTGAGCTCGGTCAGGCTTTTTTCGCGTTCGATCCGTGGTGTCACGGTCACTCGCAGGCTGACGTGGTTTTTACCACGGTCAGTTACACCATTAATTACGCCATAAGTTGCTTTAACATCAGGGTGTTGACGGATAATCTGATCGACTTGTTGCAGTTTGGCTTGTGAGTATTCAAGCGAAGAATCTACCGGTGTTTCAAACTTAATGCGGATTTCGCCTTTGTCAGGAACCGGTACAAATTCGGTGCCAATCAGTTTCGATAATCCCAAGGCACCAAATAATGAAGCTACGGCAATCATTAAGGTAATGAATCTGAAGCGCAGCGCCAGTTTGAGCAGCTTTTCATAGACATGGCTTAAATTGTCCAGCTTGCCAGAAATCCAGCTAAAGAAACGTTTCACCCGTCCGGGTCTTTTATTTGGATCTTTTTTCTTTTCGGCCCAATGTGCAGAAAGCATCGGATCTAAAGTAAAACTAACAAACATCGAAATCAGCACAGCCACACTAACTGTAACCCCGAACTGATAAAAGAAACGACCAATAATCCCGCCCATAAAGGCCACCGGCAGAAACACGGCGACAATGGTCAGGGTGGTGGCCAGAACAGCTAAACCAATTTCTTTGGTGCCATCCAGTGCGGCAGTCACATGATCTTTGCCCATGTCGGCATGCCGGACAATATTTTCACGGACCACAATCGCATCATCAATTAACAGGCCAATACTCAAGGATAGCGCCAGCAAGGTCATCATGTTGATACTGAAGCCAAAGGCCCAGATGAAGGTCAAAGTACCTAATAAGGCGATCGGCAAAGTCAAACCGGTAATCACAGTGGAGCGGAATGAACCGAGGAATAGCAGAACAATCAGTACGGCAAGTACCGCACCTTCAATAATGGTGCGGGCTACATCGCCAATGGTGCCCCGGATACTTTTGGAAGAATCCACTACCACTTGCAAGGTCGTCCCCTGAGGAAGCTGGGTCTCAATACTTTCTAAAGTTTTGTAAGTTCTATCGACCACCTCAATCACGTTAGAGTCCGAGCTACGCAGGATATCAATCGCAACTGCGGTTTTGCCATTTAAAAAGGCGGCAGATTCTAGTTCTGCCTGACTGTCTTGGATCTCTGCGACTTGTCTCAGGAAAATTGGTACGCCATTTTTATTGGCGATGATGAGATCGCCGAAGGCCAGCGGATGCAGCACTTTGGAATTGATCTCAATCACCAGTTCCGAGTTGCCAGATTTGAGTGTGCCGCCTGGAACTTCAATATTTTCAGCCTTTAAGGTATTGATGACACTGTCTACACCAAGGCTAAAAGCTTGCAGTTTTTGCGGTTCTACCTGAATCCGGATCTGGCGCTGTGCATCGCCGAGTAAATTCACCGTTCCCACGCCGGCAACGGTGCGCAGTTGGGGTACAATCCGCTGATCCAGATAAGAACTGAGTGCTTTGATATCCATGTTATTGGATTCAAATACGATCGACATGACCGCATTGGCGGTTGGATCATAACGTTCGACAATCGGATCCTGAATTTCATCACGAAATTCAGCAGTTACCGAGGCAATTTTATCCCGTACATCCTGAGCGGCCGTGGTAGAAGGTACGTCCAGATTAAACTCAGTGGTGATCATCGACAGGCCTTCACTGGACTGTGAAATCACCTGTTTTAAACCAGAAATGGTATTGATCTGATCTTCGAGTTTCTTGGTTATTTCTGACTCGACCGTTTCTGGAGAAGCGCCCGGGTAGTTGGTATACACCACCACAAAGGGAAAATCGACATCGGGAAATTCTTCAACGCCCATCCGCTGCCAGGAAGCCAGTCCCAATACCATCAGACAGAACATCATCATGATGGTGAAAACTGGATACTTCACACTAATTCGGGTAAACCACATGTCAATGATCCTGTGTGAGGCGCTTTAGTTCGAGCGAAGTGTGACAGTTTTTTGTAGATCGGCTTCGCTAAATTTAATTCGGCTGACCCGATCGGTGCTTTCCAATCCTTTGACCACCGCAATATTGTCGTTATAGCGCTGTTCCAGTACCTGCACATTGACCTTGATAAGTTTATTCTGGCGAATCACCCAGACATAGGGTTTGTTCTGGATATCCTGCAGCGTATCTAAGGGAATAATCTGCCCACTGATTTGGCGTGAACTCAAAATATTGCCTTCTACAAAGGAACCGATACTTAAAGAAGGAATCGTTTCATTCGGTGTAGCAAAGAATTCGATCTGGCGACTGGCCTGATCGGCGATCGGGGAAATCCGGCTCATCACTGCAGTGAGCCGATTGGGATTGCCTTGAATGCTGTATTCGACTTGACTGCCTAGCCTTAAGTTTGATTGTAGGTCACTAGGCACGCGTGCCTGAATTTCCAGCTGTTTAGGATCAACAATTTCAAACAGGGTTTGTCCAATCGACACGGTCTGGCCAGGTTCCACCTGACGCTGGGTAATCACGCCACTGATCGGACTGGTCATGGTTCCGTCACGATCTGCTTTCTCGGCAATATCGACATTGGCTTGCTGGGCACGTACATTTTCCAGCTGTGCCTGATAATCGACCTGACTCTGTTCATATTCTACTTTTGAGATAAAGCCCTGATCGAGCAGACGCTTTTTACGTTGCATCATGTTTCGAGCCTGATTGGCCTGAGCTTGAGTAGAGGCCAGATTGGCACGTGCCTGTGCCAGTCGGGCAGCATTGTCCTGATTGTTTAGCCGTACCAGCACCTGACCTTTGGAAACGGTCTGACCGACTTGGGCATTGACACTGGTGGCGGTGGCAGACACCTGCGCCTGAATACTGCTTTGATTGACAGCCCGAATCGTGCCGGTAAACGCAGTTTTTTGAACTGAGTTGCCGGACTGTACTGCAATCAGGTCTTGAGGAATCAGTTCAATGGATTTGGGTGTTTCGGCTTGCTGTACGGGTTCATTTTTATCACAAGCCACTAACAACATATTTAAGCAAAGTGCACTCATGATCAGGAGAGAGCGCGGAGAAGGCATATTTAAACCATGAGCATGTGGTGCAG
The DNA here is from genome assembly GCF_013417355.1 of Acinetobacter sp. YH12255. Taxonomy (NCBI): domain Bacteria; kingdom Pseudomonadati; phylum Pseudomonadota; class Gammaproteobacteria; order Moraxellales; family Moraxellaceae; genus Acinetobacter; species Acinetobacter sp. YH12255. The sequence goes on along the minus strand of NZ_VPEC01000059.1, from coordinate 2,391 downwards.
TTTGCATAAGAGTCCTTGTAGCTTATTGTGGTTTAAAACCAACACAAGCTATCTGTATTTATTCAAGTGCTTTTAAACGGGCGATAATTTTGTCGTATTCTGCTTCCCGATTTCGATAGCGACTTTGTAAAGATTGAATATTTTCTTTTTGGGAAATGAGATTTTTATGATTATTCTCAAGTGTGGTTTTCAGATGTGCCGGTGGAGCCTTACCTTTACGTAAATATTCACGTTCTTGGCGTACAAACATCACTCGATCTTTTTGCAACTGCTTCATTTGTTCTTGCTGGAAATCAATTTGCTTTTTCAACTGTAGCAGACTGTCATTTTTTTTCTGTAAGGCGGTCTGACTATTATTGTACGCTCGCTTCAGTCTATTGTCTTCGGCGATCCGCTTGGCCTGTTGAGCACGTTGGGGAGCCTGTCTGATATCGGCTTCGGCATTATAAGGACGAGCACGTTTAATGACCTGCATATTCTGGTCAAGCGCTTCATAACCGTAACGGATATGATTGGGCGTCACATTAGTGCTGATATTGGCCACGCCTTTACTATCGTAATAGCGGTACCAAGTGGCCTTTGGCTGGATTTGGTTATTGTTGGCACAAGCTAAGGTCACCTGTAATAGTAACAGCACAGCAACAATGAATTGACCAGTCATTTTATTTTTATCAATGACAGCAAGTTTTTCTGAAAACTGACCCATCATTGGCTCCCTAGATTTAAAGTTGACTAAATTACTTATTTTAAAGTAATAATCTTGTTATATTAGACTTAAATTTACGAATTAAAAACTACCGTTAGTCAAAAAAAACATCGGCGTGGGTAAAATGTGAAGCTGTTGTTAAAAATAACTGATTTTGTCTACTTGTGTAGAAAATGTTCATTGATAATACAAGTGACTTTATGTTAAAAATGTTTATCGATCGTAATAAAATAATCCTATGAGCCTTATGGCATAATAGTTTCTAAAATGGGAAGGGTTAAACAAATGGACGATAAATTCCAAAATCTAAAAGTTATGGTTATTGATGACTCAAAGACCATTCGTCGTACCGCGGAAACTCTTCTTCAGCGCGAAGGTTATGAAGTGATTACTGCCGTTGACGGATTTGAAGCTTTGTCAAAAACTGCCGAAGCAAATCCAGATATCGTGTTTGTAGACATCATGATGCCGCGTCTAGATGGCTATCAAACTTGCGCGTTAATTAAAAATTCTCAGAATTACCAGAATATTCCTGTGATTATGCTATCAAGTAAAGATGGTTTATTTGATCAGGCCAAAGGTCGTGTTGTGGGTTCAGATGAATACCTGACCAAACCTTTTAGTAAAGATGAATTGCTGAACGCAATCCGTAACCATATTAGTGCTTAATATTTGATTTTTTTTGGGGAATTGGCATGGCACGTATCCTAATTGTGGATGACTCACCGACAGAAACTTTTCGCTTTAGAGAAATTCTTTCTAAACATGGCTTTGAGGTGATTGAAGCAGCCAATGGGGCCGATGGCGTCACCATGGCACAGGCTGAATTGCCTGATCTGGTCCTGATGGACGTTGTGATGCCGGGCGTAAACGGATTCCAGGCGACCCGTCAGATTGCGCGTGGGGCGACCACCAAACATATTCCAATTGTGATTGTCAGTACCAAAGATCAGGCCACTGACCGCGTGTGGGGCAAGCGTCAGGGTGCAGCAGACTATCTAACAAAACCAGTAGATGAAAAACAATTAATAGAAGTAATTAAGCAACACCTCAATGCAGGATAAGCTCTATGGCAGCAAATGGATTTATCGAATTGCTTCGCATTGCGAAACGGGGAAATAAAAACTACGTTTCCAATGACAATGAAGTGAACCGATGGTCGGGCATTGCTTTTGAGATGATGGGGCAATATTTTGTTGCTCCGCTGGGGGAAGTATCAGAAGTGATTTATCCCCCAAAATATACGCCGGTACCCAAGACACAAGCATGGGTGTTGGGTCTGGCGAATATCCGGGGAAGATTGTTTCCGTTTCTGATCTCACCCAATACGTATCAGGGCATAGCAGTCAGTTTTCACCGACTCAAAAAGTATTGTGCATCAATCATAATGACCAGTATGTCGGTTTGGTCGTAGATCAAGTTTTGGGTATACAACATTTCAATAAGAAAAGTTTCTTTTCGAAGAAATCTGAATTAGATGAAAACTTACAAGAATACTGTCAAGGATTTTTTCATCAGCACAACCAGCAGTGGCATGTGTTCTTATTCAGTCGTCTGTGGCTTTGTTGCACAAACCTAGCATCAAAAGCTTATTCAGCAATATAATTTCAAAATGAATAAGCCTGCCTCTAAAATCTACCGTACAACCAATTGGTCATCCTATAACCGAGCCTTAATTAACCGAG
>NZ_VPEC01000058.1:0-10956 GCF_013417355.1 Acinetobacter sp. YH12255 | reverse complement strand
GCGTGGATTTAGGAGAAGTTGCAACTTTTCTAAAAAGCTTGAAAATCATTTTAAAGCCTTTGATTTGACTTTCTTTTACCTTAATAACGGATTTGTTTAACGCCAGCATACTTTTTGAAACACCACCACATTTTTTTTGTTAGAGCCGACAACTCTTTGAAAACTAAATTTAACGGTTCGCTCAGGAGCATCCAAATTAACTGGGTAGTTTTGTTTTTCTAAATACAGATGATCTCCTAACATTGGCTCTATACCAGTAATAAAATTAACAATTTGTTGCTCATCACCTTTCATTCGGCATTGAAAATGTAGAAAATTCTTACGCAGTTTTCCAAATAATAATAATATTTTAAGCGCCTTAACCATGTTCTTTTCTTTCAGTGCATCTTGCTGCCTATCATCTTTATAATGAAAATCAAGGAGAGGAATTATTTCATCTGGACGAGTCAGTTTTTTAGCCTTTTCGTAAAGTTCATCAAACCAACTCTCTTCTAAATTCTTACTATAAACATAATTCGTTTTTAAATTAAATTTTTGGCGATCCATCCATTTAGTGCTCATCCATTGACATCGTTGCATCCATTCTTGAGCTTGGGTATCTTCGCTTAAACGACCTTCTCTAAAACTTATCAAACGTTGAAAAGGTGTCAGAGTACTCTTCTCTATACTAAACTTCTTTTCTTGTCGGCCAGCCATCGTAACTGGCTGTGTTTGCTGATAAGAATTAAACCATTTCTGCTGCTGAGTATAACGATTTAGGTTTATGTAGTCTGTACTTGACTTCACTGGACTAAAACACTGTTCTAATACTTTTTTTGAAATGATACACGGCGAATTATAAATTCGATCGACTGCTAATAAATCCAAAACATGAAGGTAATTTGAAGCCGTTTGCTCAATACTGCTATGCCCCATCCAAGAGGCGAGCACCTGCCATTTATGTTGAATAATCTCTTCTTGAGCACGTGCTTTCATACCAAACAATAAATCCCTCATCTTTTTTGCTTTTACCCAAGGACAATCTGTGTAGGTCTTGATCATTTCTTTTGAACCGAGCAAAGTTATTGCTAGATAGTTAGCAGCACTGTGGCGTAATGTATGAAAACTAAAGCCATGATGCATACCTAATATTTGACTAAACAAATCTACTGTAATTTTGCTGATACATTGATCAGTTAATACACGATGATTCACACTAAAAAGTAGATCATCCTGCTGATTAACCAAATATTGCTCATAACGATGTTGTATGTAACGTTGTACTACTAAAAACTCATGTTCTGACAATGCAATTTTCAATGGTATTTGACGATTCGCACTTCGCGTTTTCAGACGGCGATATGAATTGTCTTGGATATGAAGCGTGATATTATTAAAAACTGTATTTTCTTTTTCTTTATAAAGTAGCTCTGGGCAAATAATATCTTGTATTTTAAGACAACGAACTTCATTTAATCGAAGTCCAGTTCTATAACTTAGTAAATACATCAGCTTTAAACAACTCAGATGATCGACCCACTCTGATGCCGTTGGCTCTTGACTTAAATTTTCTAGTTTTTCCAATAATTTGCCAAATAGCAAAGGACTCACTAGCCGTGCATTGCAAATTTGTAAATGCTTAAAACTTGAATTCTGTAACACCAATACCCCTGGAGCATCATAATTCTCTATACAGAATTGATGAAAATCTTTTAGGCGACCAAAACGGTATTCTGCGCTTTGGTGCATCTTACGAGAGGTTTTTCCTTTCACCGAATCTCGTTGAACTGCTTTTTCATCACGTTCACTGCTGTATTTCAATAGCTGCCGATATAAATCCTCATAGTCATCTATGGATTGTTGCTTTAAATCTAATTTATTGAGCCAAATCTCAAATATAAATTCTTTGCCAAACGATCCTAAGTAGCTTTCAATAGTTGATAATTGAAGCCCTCGTTTTTTTAAATGCATTAACCAGTGAATTAAGCGTAGTTGAGCATCAATTAAAGACTTTTCCTCCGTATTAGCATCAACTATCTTCTCCTCTAACACCCTTCTAGTTTCTTGCCAAAAACGTAGCGTGCGTTCTTCTTTATTCCTCTTTTTATCTAAACGCTCAACTTTTTGACCTTTACGTTTCTTTTGACCAAACAACATCAACTCATACGGAATCGTTTGTAATTTGCTTTGAACAGTCGGAACTTCAGGAAGTAACTGCTCTTGTTCAAAATGAATAGGGCGATTATCTGGTTCTGTGACTTGATTGTAATCATTATTCCACAGCAATCTAAATTCGGATGGCCTTAAAGCAACAGTATTAATCTCTTGCTGAAGCACATTACTCAAAAATATATCTATGCTGAGGTTTGGATTAAATTCGAGTACCATTTGCACATCATTAAATGCACGAAATCCACGGCGTTTAATTTGATATTGCAGATCCCCAAGACTTTTTTTCCTGCCTATCTTACTCAAGCTTTCTAAAATACAATCTTCAACTGAATGTTGCAGACAAAATTCTTTCTGAGTAGCTTTCAACTTTTTTAAATATTGCAAAATGAACTGCGCATATGGGTTAAAAAAAACATGTTTCCATTGGTACAACTTTCCCTGTTCTACATCGTTGCCATATTGAGAGTTTTCAACACGATAATGTAGTAACAATGGATTAGTGATTTTTTTGTAGTCCGAATGGTATAACCGAAAACAATTCAGATCTGTACCAAGCTCAATGGCCTCCTGCAATTGCTTCTGAATAGCAATCAAATGCTGTTCATCTGCACAGCCTGAAATATATATAAAACTTAAGCATAAATTTCCCCATAAGTACTTTGGTTCATTCCAATATTCAAATGAATCTTGCCAATACTGCCTTAATTCCTTAAGTACATGGATATGTAGATGCCCCTGTTCTAACCGTGACTCTGTACTCTCAATTTTTCTAGGCAGTACGATCCGTTTAGTATGTGGATTTAGCTTAATTCTGTATGATTTTTTATCTACATTCTGGTTGAATTGCTTCCTTCTTTTATTAAATTCATCTTCAGTAAATTGCATCAGTTTTGATTGTTCGTCTCGGCTCAACTTTTGACTCAAACAATCAACACTATCTTTAATGTCATGCCATTTTTCAGCGATCTGCTGATCAAGTTTTTGCTGCATTTCTTTCGTCAATACTTCAGGTGGAGAAGGCTGTCTATCTAGCGACTTTTTCACCATTTTATGAATATCAACAAATAGATCATCTAGTTGTGGTTTTATTAGTTCTTTGATTTTTTGCATACAACTATTTTCGCTCTAAGTGTTTAATCGATAAAGATTTGACATTATCTTGCAATTGCTGGCGGGCTTGCTGTACATAGACATTCGGGATAAGTGAAGAATGCGGATGAAAAGCCTCTCGGTCACGTTGGTCATGACCATACAGGGCCTGAATTAAGTGAAAAGCTAATGCTGGTTTACCCTCTTGCTGCTCATGCATCAAAAAGTTCATGTCAAAATGACGTAACCAATTCGAATACATATTCTTTGGAAAGACTCCTTGCATATATGAATTCACCCATTTTCTCGATAAAGGGATTAACTTAATTTTCCTGCTCTGCCATTCTTTGACAGTTATCGGCAAGATATCTTTACTAAAAATGACCTTACCAAAAAGATCATTTACAGTTATCTTCTTCTTTGCAAAGACTTGTCTAAAAAATGAACCGTACGCTTCAATAATTTGTTCTAAAAAGGCAGTGTAATTTTGCAGTGTTTTTATGAAAAAATCAGATAAAGGGATAAAACGACCATCTTTTCTTGCTTTACTATTTTTTTTATCATTCACATATAAAAGCTTGAGCTCAACACAATAATCATCCAAATTCCCCAACAGGTTTTTTTTAGGCCGACTTGCCAAACTCAACAAACTGATATGCCACATCCAACACGCATATGCATTAAGTTGATTAATAATGTGCTTATCTTCTTGGATGTTTTCGTGACAATGTCTATGTAAAATATGGAATTGCTCTTTCACAAAATTGGGTTCAAGTGCCAGTTGGCTCCCTATCCTTCCTATAGATAATGCAGATTGTACTTTGAATTGTTGTTGCAATATTTTTAGTTCAGCCGTGTCTTCAGTAAAATGTGTGGAATGTGGTGTAAGTGCTTTTTCTAAAAAGGCTAGATATGTGCTACTGAGTTGAGTTTTCGGTAGCCCGCCATAATAGATACCAGGCATGTGATGCTGACTATCCCGCCCAGCAATTACATGAGCAAGATATTCATTATATGTTTCATAATATATATGAAAATATAATTGAGCCTGCAGTTTTTCTACAGTGATCGAACCTACAAACCGATTATCAAGCCAATTCTTAAGTTTCGTATTAATGTGTGTTGATGAAATTAGTGGATTCGATGCTTGTTCTATATAGTCAAACCAAGCAGAAGGTAAATGTAGTTGATGTGTCATCACTTCATTCCACCGCACATGATTTAAGCTCTTAATCTTCTGCTCTGTAATTTTAAGATTTAATTTGAGTAAATATTCGCGACGTCTACTTGAACCATTCTGGATCAAAATTCCATCTTGAATAAGCTCGTTAAAATCCATCAGTGCGACGGGTGATAATCCCGTCAAAAGTGACAATAAACATGCTGCAGCGATTGCAGCATCCCTCCAGTGCCCGGATAACTCGGTTCTCAACACATAAACAATTTGCTTCAGTATATCTGGCGCCAAATAATGTGGATTTGTAACAAAAGGAGCATGACGGCGCTGGCGATGCCGCATTAGATGCGTCGCATTATCGCTGAGTATATAATTTAAATTTTTAGACTTTTCATCTTCTGAATAAAACTCCATTTCAGGATCTAATAGATCAACTTCACCCTCTTCATCTTTGTGAAGAGCGGCATCATAAATACTGATCTTTGCGTTATGTCCAATATCTACTTGCTTACCCGTTTTAATTTCACGAAATTTTTTGAGTTCATTTTTCGTCGGCCATTGCAAAACTTTACTTTTTTTTGACTTACGCTGACGATGAACAACACGACGATCATCAAGTCTTTTAAAAATTATTAATAGAGCCGATAAATACTCTATGGCTTGTACTTGTTTGAAATCTTTAATATTAAAAAGTTGATTACGATCCTCCTTTTTCAAGTTACGTTCGTACATGACATAGCGATTTAGTAGCTCACTGCATTCTTGAAATAATTCAGCATGATTAGAATCCAGAACATATCGTGATACATAGCGAAAGAGATCACAAACATGTTTTTGCTTATTCTCAGCTTTATCAATTTTTGCAAATTCTTGATACTGCCGATATGTTAAAAAACTCGCTTGTAGAATCAAATAACGTTCAGACGACAGCTCTTGAGTATTACTAGTAGTCGGGCATGCAAAATAACTTAAAGAAGCTAGATAATAATATTTACCTAATTGTCTAGAACTAGATATATAGCCATATATCTGTTGTGCTTCCTTATATAGAGCATGGGCTTTTTCACGTAAATCATCTGATAGATCGACAAATTGTGTATTCACAACATGATTGCGTAATAAACAATAATCTTTTTGGAATTTTTCTGCTAAATCTAAGAATTGCTCTTCTGTTTCAATCTTTGGCATATTCGCTTTCGCTTAATTTTTTATCAAATTGCATTGGTTAAATTCATTACGATCTGAACAATTTGGTAAAAGTTGATCTTTTATTGAACTCTTTGTCAGCTTAAAAAATCTAGCAAAAAATTTAGCATCCAGCTCTTTCTGAGCTTTTCTCTCAAAGCACAAGTGTTGCTGTGATTTTTCGATAAAATCATCAAGATTATGTATCAACTGTAAGATTGCAACATAATTAGAATGTACACGTAAGCATGGCTCCGTTTGCATTAATAGCAATATTTTTTGCCAAATTTTCACATAGATTATTTTGAACTTTGCTTGTACTACTACTTTCTGGCTCTGTTTAATCTTTTTGATTTTCAGTAGTTCTGAGTTAATTTTTACTATCTTAAATTGAACATTTTGTCGCTCAAAGCAAAAGGGCATGATAAATTGCCCCATAAATATCTCTATATTTTTTACTAAATAGTCAAATTTTAACATTTTTATCGATATAAAAAATGAGCATATCTTTGTATATTAAAATTCATTTAATTTATCAACTAAATTTTCTCAAAATTACAATTATCAACAAATACATATGGTTTACTTATCATGGGTGGTCTAAATTTTAAAAATTCTTCCACTTTTTTTTAGTTTTCTGTTATTACATGAAACAATACCGTTGTATTACATTTTGAAATGCTGTGTATGCAGCATTGATCAAAAAGATTCTCTGCTATACTTACTTCACGTGTAGCATCAATGGAGTTTCGAAATGCTCAGAACCACTGAACAGAAAAAAAAATATATTCAAGCGACACGTGCGCAAAACTATCAAGCCAGCCTAAAGCTTGAAGGCATTACAACGACAGCTCAAACAACTCAACAAAGTAAAGCTGAAATCTTGCAAAAATATAAGAAGTATTCGCAACCCGAAACTTAGTCAGGTGCATGTATGGATAAATATGGGGAAATGGGTGACAGCCTGTATTGTTACCCTGGCACAAATATCCTAAAGAACAAACTCAATATTCATGATGAACAAATTTTAGAACAAGCTGAACTAGAACTGTCTGGATTGGCAAGTAACTTAATTGAATATGCTGAACCACCTTACGACTTACAATACTTAAAATCAATTCATGCGCAGCTCTTTGGCGACTTATACGACTGGGCAGGAAAGTTAAGACAAATCGATATTTCCAAAGGTGACACCCGTTTTTGTAATTTTTCCCGTATTGAAATTGAAACCAATAAACTACTCAAACCGCTTCAAGAAAAAAAATACTTTCAAGGCTTAGCACCACAACAACTGATTCCTCAACTTGCCGACTTGTATTGTGAGCTTAATGTCATACACCCATTCCGTGAAGGTAATGGACGTACACAACGGATTTTCTTTGAGCATCTGATTGCTCATTGTGGTTATGGTATTGATTGGTCTCGCATTGACTCTCAACAACAATGGATTCAAGCCAATATTGAAGGTTTTTATGGTAATTTAAATCCATTAATTAAGATTTTTGAAATATGCTTTATTCAAAATACCTAAAATTTAAGTAGTCGAAGCCCACAATCCTTAATGAGCCATCATCTTTGCTTCAATCCACTGATTAATTTCCCAAATAAACCAACAATCACGATTCTTAGAAATCTTAATACTCTTCGGGTAATTTAGGATCGTAATATTCAGATTACTTATCCAGAATTGAATAGATCGTTAACTTAGATAGACTTTTAAGCAATGTAACTTGCCGCATGTTTATCAACATATGTCTCAAAAAAGTCTGCCCATACATAGATTTATGGCGTTTAGTGCTTAAATTTCAGATTAATCTTCGTCTGATGACCTGAATGGATGTTACAGATTACATGCAGGTGAATTACTCTGTGGCTGTATCATGGCTTTTGTGCAATCCAATCCATTTGATCCGAATGTTCTCTTTTGCAATAAAGCAGCCTCTTCTGCTTTTCCTGAACCAACGAACTATGTCATTGATTTGATTCAACCGACAACAGTGATGCTGAATCAAATCTCCAAAGAAGGGATTAAATGCAAGAAATGTGGTAAGAAAAAGATAGGGGATGGAAGTTATTATCCGTCTAATTGGAACCAGCCCATGAGTCGAGATCAGTTGAGTAAGAATCATTTTAAATGAATAAGAGAAGGATGGCTTACCTCACTTCTCCGAATAACAATGCTATGCTTTTCAACCAAGGTTATAAATTGGCAACTACATTTCATTCTTCTTCATGCTGGTCCTATAGCCTGTAGACAATTACTACATCATTTGCATTCAATGCTCAATACAGCCTGTCAGCAGAACCGCAGCGATACTTTTTTTCGTGCATACATGTAGTGTTTAAATCCATTCATTTTTCAATGATCCTCTGCCGTTTATCACATTTATGGTCGATCTTTAACCTTGTGAAAAATGCACATACCGATCCCTTCAAACTGTCAAATTTATGTATGCATGACATTTAAAGAAAATTATCTGATCAATTTTTTTAGGTAAAATTCATCAAGAAAAAAGTTATTATTATTCATAATATCACCAATAACCACATAAAAACAATAATTTAATAAATTATTCTTCCAATTTTTTTATATTTAGTGTTATTACCTCTAAATCCATGTTTACCACCTTCTATTACATAAGTAATTTAGAAGTATCCACGATATAAATTGCTTGCCCTCACACCTCTCCCCTCTCACGCCCAAAAAATTTATACTGAAAGGCAGATTAAGCCCGTTCGAGTTACATATAGCCGCATGCTATATTGAAAGCATTAAGAAAATATCCTCAATATTTATAGGATTTTTAAAGTATGAACTAATTTTCGAAGAACCCTTTCTAAGTAATGTGACCTATTAGGAAAAATGAAAATACTGAAATCTCCGTATCAACAATCAGTCAAAGTACATCCTGATGATTTTCTGTAACCGATACCCAAGGACTATACCTACCCTTCTGATGTGCTGTGCAACAAAGCCCTCCTTAGCCACACTATAGCTATAGATTAATTCCATTATTTTGTGATTTAATTAAATTATTCATTCTTAAGACCCAATTTAATGGATTTATATTTCACTAAACCAGAAGAAGTTGTGACTCTTTTAGGTGAGCGTTTACGTAAGCAACGACTCTTTCTGGAGATGTCTCAAGCTGAGGTAGCAGCACGCGCTGGTGTCGGCGTGAATACAGTTTCGAATCTTGAAGCGGGACGAAATGTATCTGTTGAAAATTTAGTCCGTATTGCAATGGTCTTGGGTCGATTAAACGAACTTCAGGAACTATTTAAACCTCAGCTTAACAGTGTGAATGACATTCTTCGCTATGAGAGTCAAAGTAAGCGCCACCGTATTAAGAGGAAGGGATAATGCTCAATAGACTTAATGTTTATTACAACGGTTGGGGCGAATCATGGTTATGGGGAACGCTGATTAGTTCAACAGCCACGACAGGTAGACCCACCATTGCTTTTGAATATAGTCCAGAAGCAATACAGCAAGGTGTTGAGCTCTCTTCTTACTTGCTGCCTTTAAAAGGTCTACCATTCAGACAAGGTTTTCCTACTCATCAAATGGGACTCCCAGGTCCAGTCTATGACGCTTTACCAGATGGTTGGGGCATGATGTTGATGGATCGATATTTCAAAAAAATTGGCTTAAATTCAGCACGAATTGGACCTTTGGAGCGTCTGACCTATATTAGTAGTCACGCAATGGGTGCCCTCTCCTTTGAACCTTGTGTTGCTGACATGCAAACCTCAGAAAATATCCCTTTACAACAACTGGCCCAGGAAGTTCAAGAAGTACTCAAAGGTGAAGGTGGTGAATTTCTACAGCATTTATTGGTCATGGGTGGCTCCCCTCAAGGTGCCAGACCAAAAGCGTTGGTTTACCGAGATCCTGTCAATTTAGAGTTTTCGACTCAAGATTCTGATCAACATGAAGCCTGGCTGATTAAGTTTCCTGCTCAGCAAGAGCATCCTGAAGTCTGCGCCATTGAAGCCGTCTATGCAGAATGTTTGCGACTTTGTGCAATTGAGACTCCAGATACCCATTTCTTTAATTTGCCCAATGGTTTAACGGCTTTTGCTTCTAAACGATTCGATCGTCAAAATGGTATGCGGATTCCAATGCAGAGTTTGGCTGCATATACAGGAGCAGACTATAAAGTTCCAGGTAGCCTAGACTATCGCAATTTTCTCCGGGCAACCTTGATGTGTACGCAAGATGTACGAGAAAGATTGCATGCTTTTAAACGTGCTGTGTTTAATGTGCTTTTCAATAATCGGGATGACCATACTAAGAACTTTTCATTTCTCATGGAGAAAAATGGTCAATGGAAATTGGCTCCAGCCTATGATGTGACCTTCTGCGAGGGTCCAGGTGGTTATCATCAAATGGACATTATGGGAGAAGCGCTCAATATTTCCCGAAATGACATACATAAACTCGGTACTTCAGAAGCTAATCTGACTACTCTAGAAGTCGATGAGATCATCTTGACCATGCGTGAAATTGCACTTCAATTTAGTCAAATTGCGCAGCGCCTGTATCCCCATCAAATTCGAGAATCTACCCTACAGATGATTCAATCACGGATTCAACAGAATATTGATTTTTTAACTGAAACCTAAGCGTAAATATAAACTAAGCGCCAACCATCAACTGCAAATAGACTTTGATATAGTTAGTCGCTACATAATCTGTAGAACCTGTGAATTAGCTCTCTTTATAATCACGAATATTAGATGGATCACCGCTAAGATATATTCTGCAAACGTGAAATCACTACATCCAGATCGAAAATCACTAAGAAAAAACTGTCACCAAAAAAAGGTCTGCACTATGGATAGATGCAGACCAAACTCTGGATAACTACCAGCACGAGAAATATGTCGCAATTTTGCATAGACATGAATTTGATAAAATCAGCCCAGAAAGCCAGAAATTCATAAAAACTATTTCATCAATCCCCTATAACTTAATCACGTTCATGGTCGATCTTAAATCTTGTGAAAAGTACTCATGCTGACCTAGCCAAACTGTAAAACTCATGTATTCATAGCCTTTAAATGAATCTTTCAATCGGTATATTTAAGGTAAAAACTAGTAATCAGAAGTTATTATCACCCCCATATAAAACAAGGATCAACTTAAAAACAATAACTTAGTAAATTATTCTTCCATTTTTTTTATATTTAGTGTTATTACGAAACTACAGCTAGTTTGTGTGTAAGCGTCCGCTGAACCCCATGCCTATTTTTTAATTTTGGTCGGATTTCCAGCGGTGTGGCAGTAATTCTTCTATTTGGGTCACTTTATGTGTCGGCAGCCTTTTCAGCACATCACTGAGATAGGC
>NZ_VPEC01000057.1:0-11487 GCF_013417355.1 Acinetobacter sp. YH12255 | reverse complement strand
AACCAAGAAATCAGTCGGCGTAGGATCACAATTGAACATATCAACGGCAAACTTAAACATTTTCGGATATTGACAGAACGCTATAGAAATAGACGGAAACGATTTGGTCTAAGAATGAATTTAATTGCTGGAATGGTGAATTGGATGCTCTTAAATTAACTTTCGCAAGAGATCTATTGAAAAAAATGGTTATAAAATAAAAAGGAAAAATGATGACTTCATCTGAACCACAATTAGAAAAAGAACAGAATGACGTGATTCAAAATGTTCAACAGGCGGAACAGCTTAAGCAACAAGAACAGCAACAACAGCAGGCAAGCTCAGCAGATTGGACAGCGGGGATCGATGTGGTCAGTTTGGCATCTGATGCCATCAGCCTTGCTTCGGATGTTATTGAAACAGTAGGCGATGCCTTAAGTGATATTGATTTAAGTTTTTAGTCAGCCTTTCTTGCTTGTGCTTCGTTTTAAAATCCTGCTTTAGAACTTAGTCAGGAAGGAAAGTTCCTCTTTAGAAAAGAGAGACTTAGGGAGATTGAGAAAGCAATAAAGCAATTAAATCGCTGCCAGTACACTCACCATGACTGGTGCTAACAATGACAAAATAAATCCACTGACCATAGCATGCGGAATAAAATCGTGACCGCATGCCTGCTTAACCATCGGTAAAGTCACATCCATTGCAGTTGCACCCGCTGCGGAAATGGCCGATCTTGGATATCTCCAGCCCATACAATACATCAGTAAGATGGCAAAAATTTCTCTAAACAGGTCATTCATTAGTGCAATGCTGCCGAGTTCTGCATTTCGAAGCTCGGTCACGACAACGCCTGACATTGAGTAAAATCCATAGCCTTGTGACAGCATGATCAAATCTTTCAGGCCAATCTGTGTGTTCCAGAATGAATAGAGCATAACTGCGAATAATGAACCGAAGATACAACCGATTGGAACCAGAAGAATTTTGATATTTAACCAAGAACGATCCAGTGGCGAATAAGCCAGATCTAGACCAATGAAAAACATAAATACCAGTAACAAATGCCAAGTGCTAATGTGTAAGGACAGATCAAACAGACTCAAGCCAGCATGTAAAAAGTATCCGCCTGCGAGTGCCAAAAAAGCATAACTCATATTCAGTAAGGATTTAATTACCAGATCAAGGGATACTCTGCCTGAACTGGGAAGAAAACCAGCCCACTTGAACAGCAAATAGCAAATAGCAAAAGCACCGAGTGATGTCAGAAAGGCAATGCTGATGGATGTACTCAGAATCTGTAGGGGGTGCTGTAATTCATCCACAAGCTGTGAGAATTCAAAGGAAATCGCAATCAGTAACACATAGCTAAAATAAGGTAAGAGCTTGAAACAGATTTTAATCATCGATACTGGAATCCGTTTCGCCAAAGCAAAACCGAGTGCCAAACAGAGAAGAAGCTGAAAGATGAGCCAAAGCGATTGCATAAGTTTAATAGATTGAAAAAATTATCTTTAAATTATGCCATCGCTTGATGCTAGATGGTGAAAAGCTTTTAGCTAACTTTATTGAATAATCGATAATCTGCGGTATTGGGTTTCTTGGTTTTCAGCCAGTATTTCCAGGTATAAGTCGGCCATAGGGCAAAATTCTTGCCACCTTCCTGCTGATACCAGCTGACACAGCCAGATTGCCATACGGTCTGTTCAAACATATGTTGCACCTGCTGATTAAATGTATCTTGCGCCTGCTCTTTGACCATAATGGCATCGCTATGTGATTGATCGACCCGCTGCATGAGCTGCAAGATATAGTCAACTTGTGCCTCAATCATAAAAATCACAGAGTTGTGTGCCAATAGGGTATTTGGGCCCAGTAATTGAAACAGGTTTGGGAAACCTTTCATGCAAATTCCATAATAACTTTCAGCCCCCTGTTTCCAGACCTCATTGAGCTGTAGATTATCCAGCCCAGTACATTGAAAATTCTTCATATAGATGCGTGGATCGGTAATGAACCCGGTGCCATAAATCAGACAGTCAATTGGCCGCTCCTGACCATCTTGGGTAATGATGCTATTTTCAGTAAGTTCCTGAATCTTTTCAGTCACCAGTTCTACATTCCTGCGGTTAAAAGTCGGGAAATAGCTATTGGAAACCAGAATACGTTTACAACCCATGATGTAATCCGGAGTGAGTTTTTGAGCTAACTCAGGATCTTTAATCTGGTATTTGATGAACAGTTCTGCCAGTTTCTGGGTGTATTTCATGATTCCGGGTTTAACGATGGGGATGACCCGCGATTCATTTGACCAATATAAGCGGGCACGGTGCAGTTTTCGGAACCAGTCATATTTTTCAAATAGTGTCTTTTCGAGAGGGTGATAGACACGTTCATCGCGAGGAATGATCCAGGCTGCAGTACGTTGCATGACATAGAGTTGTTTGCATTGTGGGGCAATTTCCGGAACATATTGAATGGCGCTGCCACCTGTGCCAATCGATGCGACATTTTTGCCATTTAAATCATAAGCATGATCCCATTGTGCAGAATGAAAGACTTTCCCTTGAAACTTCTCAATACCGGGGATAGGTGGAATCTGGGGAATATGTAAAGGCCCTGAAGCAAATATGACAAATTGGGCTTCCAGGATACTTTGATCTTGTAACTGCAATTGCCACAGACAGCGCTCTGCCTGGTAATGCGCTGAAAGGACTTCAGTATTTAAGCGGCAGAACGCACGCAGCTTATAATCGTTTACCAGATCCTGAATATAGGAAAATATCTCGGGTGCTTCGGCATAGCGTTTTGACCAGTTACTTTTCGGAGCGAATGAGAGGGAATATAAATGTGACTGCACATCACAGGCTGCGCCAGGGTACTGGTTGTCTCGCCAGGTTCCACCAAATTCATGGCCTTTTTCCAGCAGAATAAAATCATGGATGCCTTGCTGCTGTAAACGTATTGCCATGGCAATACCGCCAAAACCGGCGCCAATAATGGCGACTTTGGTAAAGGGTGGCGAGCGGGTGGCACTTGTATTTTCCAGCATCATTGCATTCCTTGCTTATTTTAATAAGAGATTATTATCATCATTCACTGATAAAAGATTAGACCTAAAATTGATCTAAACGGCAATAGCAGTACACTTATTTTTATAGTACAACTAAGACTATCACATTGTATTTGTATGGTTATGAAACGTTCTGTTCTCAGTCTGATGTATTTGATTCAAGGGATGCGCAAGGCGGGCATAGACGTCGATCAGAAGCTGCAAAACATTGGACTGCGTGTCGATGCCTTTGATCCTGGCTCGATTATTCATCCGAGTCTGGAACATGATGTACTTAAGGTCGTAGGGCAGGAAATCGAAGCTGAACAGGGATTATTGATTGGCCAGCATTATGCATTGGCAGGTTATGGTCCGTTGTTGATGTTACTGGTTACCAGTCCGACGGTACGTGATGCGCTGCATCAGGTGATCCGCTTTCAACAGTTGACGCATTTGACAGGACAATTGGGTTTGCAACAAAGCGAGCATCATAGCGCGTTGTGTTATCGACCGAAAAATCTGGAAGATGGTCTGGGTGTGTTGCTGGCACAGGCGGAGATTTCGGGAACTTTCAAGTTTATCCGTGATATCTACAAAATGATGGGCTTGTCCAAACCTGATTTACGGATCGAGTTACCATTTGCCCATCCGCAAGAGCCGAATACCTTAAAGGTCTATCATGATTATTATGGGACACAGGTTCAGTTCGATGCACCAAGTGCGGCATTCTGGTTTGATGAAGCAGTTCTGGATATTAAAATTCCGTCTGCGGATACGGTGACCTTTGCGCTGTATGAAGCCAAGTGTTTTGCTGAATTGCAACGTTTGCAACAGGATGAGCAGACACCGACAGTGGTGCAGCGCGTTCAGGATTATCTGGAAATACAAAGTGGTTTGATGCCGAGCATGGCCGAAACTGCGCAGGCGCTAAATATTCCGGAGCGAACCTTGCGGCATCAGTTACAGCAGTGTGATACCAGTTATAAACAAATTCGCGAAGACATTATTAAAGATAAGGCTTTGCGATTGATTGAATATAAACAGTATTCAATTGAAATGATTGCAGAGTTGTTGGGCTATTCCGAGCCGGCTGCTTTTAACCATGCCTTTAAACGCTGGTTTGGGCAAAGCCCTCGGCAATATGTGAAATAGCCTAAGCTTGTTTATGCCAAAGTGTTATAGTGTGTTGATTAAACTCCGCTATAATTAAATTGATCCCAAATAGTACGAAACTCTATGTCCGATTTTAATTCACAGCACAGCACCGCCTTTAGTCCGATTTCTCCTGCAGAACGTTATGCACAAGCAATATCTTCGGGACAGTTTATGCCTGATGATGCACAGGCAATGGCAGTACATGAACTGAATCGTGTCTGGCTGGAATTGATTCAGCGTTTTAAGGCCTCGAAAAAAGCCTTTCGCCGTTTTCGCCGTCAGACTTCTCCCAATGGCGTGTATATGTGGGGTGGTGTGGGTCGTGGCAAAACCTGGTTAATGGATCAGTTTTATGATTCGATTCCATTTCGCCGTAAAACCCGGATGCATTTTCACCACTTTATGCAGCATGTGCATCGTGAATTAAATAAGCTCTCTGGGCAGCGTAATCCGCTGGATCTGGTCGCGGATCAGATTTATAAAGACGCGGTGATTATCTGTTTCGATGAGTTCTTTGTATCCAATGTCACCGATGCCATGATTCTGAGTGATCTGTTCCAGAAACTATTTGAACGCGGGATTACTTTGGTTGCAACTTCGAACATTGCCCCAGACGGTTTGTATAAAAACGGGATTCATCGTGACCGTTTCCTGCCGACGATTGAACTGGTCAAGAAAAACTGTGTGGTGTTAAACGTCGATGCCGGCGTCGATTACCGTTTACGCGTATTAAAACAGGCGCAGTTATTCAAATTCCCATTAACCCATGATCATAAAAACTGGATTGCGCAACGTTTCAGTGCTTTGACTCAGACGCAACCCTGCTCTGAAGAGCCGATTATCATCAATAACCGTATTGTGGAAACTGTGTCACATACCGAAGATGTATTGTGGTGCGAGTTTTCTGAGCTGTGTCTAAAACCACGTAGCCCGGCTGACTTTATTGAAATTGCCAATATTTATAATACGGTTTTAGTCAGTAATGTGCCGCACCTGACCGATTTCCTCAATGATGGGACGCGCCGTTTTATTTATCTGGTCGATGAGTTCTATGACCGTGGTGTCAAACTGTTATTGACCTCGGAAGACAATATTATTGATATTTACCAAGGTGAAAAACTGGTCTTTGAAATTGAACGGACGCGTTCACGTTTACTGGAAATGCAGTCGGATGAATATCTGAATTCTGAACATCGTCAGATTCAGAAAACTATCTCGAGTGAGTAGGAAGCAGAATAAAAGCGCTGGTCATTGACTGGCGCTTTTTTATAAAAATAAGCAGGTAATTGATCGACAACTAGGGCCAAACATGGCTTAATCTTGATCTAAATATGATCGTGTATAACTAGAATGCATAATTTTTACTCGAAAATCTGAACTTAAGTCTAATTTCTACATTTCGAAAACTTTATACACTGTCATTAGGGTATTTAGCAGAATGATATCTCAATGCGGCTGAGCGACGTCTGATATGTTTATGAGGGTACTCATATTATGAAAAATGCTCAGTATTTAGCAATTTGATAATACTATTCAGCTAGATTTTAATCGGTATACTAGAATCTCTTGTATAAAAAGTAGCAATATCAGGAAAGACAATGACTGCACGTATTCAAAAAGGCAAGTTAGCGATTGCTAAAGAACTTTACGATTTTATCGAAAATGAAGCACTACCAGGTTCTGGTTTGGATAGTGAAACTTACTGGAAAAACTTTGAACAAGTCGTTGTTGATCTTAGCCCTAAAAATAAAGCACTTTTGGCTAAGCGTGATGACATTCAAGCGAAAATCGATGAATGGCACCGCAATAACACATTTGAATTACAAGCTTACAAAGCTTTCTTGACTGAAATTGGCTACTTGTTACCAGAAGTAGAAGATTTTCAAATCAGCACTGAAAATGTAGACGAAGAAATTGCCGTATTGGCCGGCCCACAGCTGGTGGTACCGGTACGTAATGCACGTTACTGCCTCAACGCAGCCAACGCACGTTGGGGTTCTCTCTACGATGCACTTTATGGTTTCGACGTGATCTCTGAAGAAGATGGCGCGGAAAAAGGTAAAGGCTATAACCCGAAACGTGGTGAGAAAGTTGTCGCATTTGCGAAAAACTTCCTTGACGAAACTTTCCCATTGGCACAAGGTTCACACGCAGACGCAACTCAATATGCAGTTGATGGCAACGCACTGGTTGTAACATTAAAAGATGGTTCTACAACGACTGTTGCGGATAGCGCTAAATTTGTTGGCTTCAATGGCGAAGCGTCAGCACCGACTGAAATCGTATTTAAAAATAACGGTCTGCACGTTATTGTGCAAATTGATGCAACGAGCCCGATTGGCCAGACTGATGCCGCTGGCGTAAAAGACGTAGTTCTTGAAGCTGCAGTTACCACCATTCAGGATTTGGAAGACTCGATTGCAGCGGTTGATGCTGAAGAAAAAGTGGAAGGCTATCGTAACTGGTTAGGTCTGATGAAAGGCACTTTAGAAGAGTCCATTCAGAAAAATGGTAAAACAGTTACCCGTACACTGAATGCAGACCGTACTTTCAAAAATGTGGAAGGTGGTGAAACCAAGGTTCATGGTCGTTCATTGATGTTGCTGCGTAATGTCGGTCATTTGATGACAAACCCTGCCATTTTGGTCGATGGTGCAGAGATTTTTGAGGGCATCATGGATGCCTTGATTACACCATTGTTGTCTTTTGCCGACATCAAAGGTGAAAATACCATCAAGAACTCGCGTCAAGGTTCAATGTATATCGTTAAACCAAAAATGCATGGTCCTGAAGAAGTGGCATTTGCCGTTGAATTGTTTGAACGTGCGGAACAGGTACTGGGTTTGCCTGCAAAAACTTTAAAAATCGGGATTATGGATGAAGAGCGCCGTACTTCTGTAAACCTGAAGAACTGTATTGCACAAGCCAAAGACCGTACTATTTTCATCAATACAGGCTTCATGGACCGTACCGGTGACGAAATCCATACCTTTATGGAAGCAGGCCCATTCGTACGTAAAGGCGAAGTCAAAGGTCAGATCTGGTTCCCGGCTTATGAAAACCGTAACGTGATGATCGGTCTGCAAGCAGGTTTACGTGGCAAAGCGCAAATCGGTAAAGGCATGTGGCCAAAACCAGATATGTTGCTCGACATGTATAAAACCAAAACTGAACATCCGGAAGCAGGTGCGAGCTGTGCATGGGTGCCATCACCAACAGGTGCGGTAATTCACGCGATTCACTATCATCAGATTAATGTTGCGGATCGTCAGCAAGAGTTATTGGCAACTGAAGCCTTGTCACTAGATGACTTGTTAACGCCACCATTAGCAACAGACACTAACTGGTCTGAAGAAGAGAAAACCAAAGAACTTGAAAATAACTGTCAGGGGATCTTGGGTTATGTGGTTCGCTGGGTAGACTTAGGTGTAGGTTGTTCTAAAGTACTCGATATCAACGATGTCGGGTTAATGGAAGACCGTGCGACTCTACGTATTTCTTCACAGCACGTGGCGAACTGGTTGCGTCATGGTGTGGTAAGCCGTGAGCAAGTAGAAGAAGTGATGCAGCGTATGGCGAAAATTGTAGATCAGCAAAATGCCAATGATCCGTTGTATACGCCAATGTCTGCAGACTTTGCCAACAATATTGCATTCCAGGCAGCGTCTGACCTGATCTTTAAAGGTGGTGAACAGCCATCAGGTTATACCGAGCCACTTTTACATGCAGCACGTTTAAAGTTAAAAGGTTATACAGGTGACTAATCCCGTCTAACTTAAAAAAGCCTCTTCGGAGGCTTTTTTATTGTCTAATGGTAAGCAGCTGTCTTTCTGACTAGAAATTTTTCAGTTGAACTCTTAAAGTGGAGCAAAGCTTGCGAGGAACAATAAAATGATGACGGTATATCAGGACTTAGACCAGCAGTTTATTCATGGTCAGTGGCAACATGGAACTTCAACCAAAATCATAAAAAATATCAATCCTTTTACCCAAACCGAAATTATGAGTCTTGCAGCTGCCAGCTCTGTCGATGTAGACAGTGCGTATACGGCAGCAGAACAGGCTTTTCAACAGGGTGTTTTGAATTCCATTGAAGTCCGTAAAACAGTATTGCAAAATTTAATTAATATTATTCAGCAGCGCCGTGCAGAAATCATTGACTGGCTGATTATTGAATCAGGCAGTACGCGCATTAAAGCCGGCCTTGAGGTAGATGCTGCCTTGGGGATTATTCACGAAAGTCTGGCATTTCCAGATCAGCTGAAAACTGAACAGCTCGAAAGCAAAGATCCAGTACGGAAAAGTTTGGTCTTGCGTAAACCTTTAGGCGTGATTGCAGTCATCAGCCCATGGAACTTTCCATTTCATCTGTCCTTGCGTTCAGTGGCGACAGCGATTGCCTGTGGCAATACGGTTGTCTTGAAACCAGCCAGTGATACGCCGGTGACTGGCGGTACATTAATCGGGAAATTATTTGAAGAAGCCGGTTTGCCTCCGGGTGCATTGAATATTATTGCCGGTGCTGGCAGTGAAATCGGGGATTATTTTGTCGAGCATTCAGTGCCAAAAATGATTTCATTTACCGGCTCGACTGAAGTGGGGAAAAGTGTCGGCAGTAAAGCTCTGGCCAGTTCCAGAATCAAACGTTTGGCACTGGAACTGGGCGGCAATGCACCCTTGGTGATTCTGGATGATGCCGACCTTGATCTGGCGGTTGAACTGACCTTGATGGGGCGTTTTATGCATCAGGGACAAATTTGCATGAGCACCAATCGGGTTGTTATCGATGCATCTATTCATGATGCTTATGTGGATAAGCTTCTGGATCGGGTCAAAATGATTCCAGTGGGCGATCCGAATCTGGAAGATACCATCATCGGGCCGATCATTAATCGGAGTCAGGTCAAAAAGCATCAACAGATCATTCAGACAGGCAGCGAGCAGGGCGCACAGCTGGTATATGAGGGCGGAATTGAAGGAAATCTGGTCTATCCGCATATTTTCATTAACGTCGCAGCCGATTCTGATTTAGCACAACAAGAAAGCTTCGGTCCGATTTTACCGATCTTAAAAGCACGTGATGAGGCCCATGCTTTAAATCTGGCCAATGCAACAGAGTTCGGTTTGTCCAGTGCAGTCTGTACATCAAATATCGAACGCGGCAGCGCTTTTGCGGCACAACTGGATATTGGCATGACCCATATTAACGGGATCAGTGTTGCAGATCAGTCTAATGCACCCTTTGGCGGCGAGAAAAACTCAGGACTCGGACGTTTTAATGGTCGCTGGATTTTTGAGGAGTTTACCCGGACACACTGGTTTACCATACCGAATTCATGATACTCAAATCTATATCAATATTACAGGTTTGGCTCAGACATCAGGTTATAATCGAGTGGTCGAATGATTTACATTAATCCGCCATGTGTGCCAACTTTAAACCTTTAAGCTTAGAACAATTGCATAATCTGGGGTTGCCCGAAATTCCCTTTGAATATCCGGAAGAGGTCTATCCCAATTATGCTACACCGCTGTTATTTCATTCAGCTCAAGGACTGGAATGGCGGTCGGTAAATTTTGGCCTGATTCCAAAATGGGCAGAAGATAAAAGTATAGCTACCAAGACCTATAACGCCAGAAATGAAACTTTATTGCAAAAGCCAACCTTTGCCGAAGCCACTGCCAAATGTCATTTTGGGGTCATTCCTGTTGCCGAGTTTTATGAGTCCAAATATTTTGACAATAAACCACAGCGTTGGGGTATAAGACGTCAAGATGGTCAGGCGACTTTTATTGCGGCAGTATATGAGATTACACGAGTACAAGGGGAAATTGTACGATCTGCCAGCATGATCACCATGGATGCCATTGACCATCCGATGATGAAAGAATTTCATGAGCTTGGAAACATCAAACGTTCGGTGATCGTGATTCCGCATGAGCGACTACAAGAATGGCTGACACTGAGTCATCCGGATATTCGGAGTTTTGTACACGGCTTTCCGGAAGAAGAGTTTGAATGTTCACATGTCCCCAAAGAAAAAATCAAAAAAGCCAGCCCACAACTGAACTTTTTTGATTCTTAGAAAGCTCCGGTGAATTATTTATTATTGAAAGTATGCCAATTCGCCAGCGTCTATTTAAAAATAAAAAGTAGGGCTTTTAACGAGCCAGGTTTTTAAAAATATGACGTAAACTTTCCATGGTTTTTTCAATTTGCAAAGGCGTCAAGCCTTCAAATGACTGCTCTAGTACTATATTGGTCAGATCATTGATCTTATGTGTCATTTGCATGCCTTTTTCGGTCAAAAATACCCGGGTAATTCGTGCATCATCTTCACATGAATAAGTCTCAACCAGACCCTCATCTTTTAAGCGATAAACAATTTTAGTGGTGGTCGACATTTTAGATACGACCATCTCTGATAAGTCGGATACACTCGCATGCGGTTTGGATTTTAAGGCAAGAAGGATACGGCGGCGCGAATTGTCGACACCATATTTTTTAAGTGCGTGATCGACATTAAGTACATATTGAGCATGAACCTGAGTAACCCAATAATAGGGAAAGTTTTCTAAATTAAATTCTTCCGTACACGGTAAAAATTTTGCATATTTCTTAGTCATGAAATGTTCCTTGTATTTATTTTTCTAGGGCCCGTCCATTTTATGAAAAAGTTTATGCATGTTTCAACCTTTATTTTAAAAATGTTAAAGAGATTGCACTTTTTAGTTTTTCTTAATAGCCCCAGAAGTCGAGCAGTTCTGCATATGCGCTGATTCAGGACAGAGAATGGCCATTTTAAATCGGATGAAAGGCAATAATATTTTGTGTAAAATTAATACTTAATTGTATATTTCTGAGGCGGAATCATTTTCCGCAATCGTTTGTCATTCGACAGCATGATTCGCTTATCGGCCAAAATGCAATCACTCTGATTTTAATCAACCAGACAATTTTGCTGATGGATCTATGCAGTTATGCGGAGGAATTTCCCCATCAAAAAATTCAAGCCCTATTTTAACTGATTGCTTTTTTAATCGGTATATATTTGATGGCTGAATTTTTAGTTCACTTTAAAAGTGGTTGAGCTAATGAATGGTAATTATGCATATTTTTAATTAAAGTAAAATAATTTGTGAAGAAAAAATTAAGTTTAATGCGTTTTATACACACTAGACTTCCGTCATAAATCAAAAAATGTACAATTTATTTGATCTTAAATTAATCAGCAAAATTATTTAATTCAATGGATAATCCTTGGATGAAATTCAAAGATATTCAAAAATTATCAGACGTTAAG
>NZ_VPEC01000055.1:0-2162 GCF_013417355.1 Acinetobacter sp. YH12255 | reverse complement strand
GTAAAAATCAGCCTTAAAGCTCTCAATACCCTGTTTAATTTCTTTGTCTGAAATTGGGCTGTTTTTGAGGTCTTTCAGGTCTTGTTTGGGGTCGCCTAAGTCTAGTCGCTCAAGCTCTTTATAGGCTGTACGTGATTGTTGTAGGGCTTCCCTAATTTCAGGGTCTTTGGCTTGGCTTGGTAACAGTTTCTTTTCGGGTTCTTTCTCTATGCCTTGCTCTTTGTAGCTTCGCATATCAATACGGCTATCAATTTGATGTTTTTCTAAATGGCTGTTGCATAAATCCGCCCATCTTTGGCGTAGGTCTTTAATATCAATTTTTCGTTCCTGGTAACTCTTGCCTGTATTGTCTTTTTTAGCTCCGCCACGTTCAGGATTTTTGCTGTTATAGCGTTTGAAATATTGCTCTGGATCTCGTTCGATTCCATCTTGCAGACGTTCATTAAACATGAGATGCACGTGGGGCTGATCGTTGCCGTCCATTGCTTTAGGGTTATGAATCGCAAACTGATATGGATATTTTGAGCCGATCTCGGACTGAATGAACTCCTCAACCAGTTCTAGACGTTGTTTGGCATTCATCTCTCTAGGCAGGGCAATTTCATATTCTCGATAGGTACTGCCATTTTTGCGCTCGTAAAGGTCGGCTGCTTCCCAAAAGGTAATCGGATTATGTTCAGCCCATTTCGGCATATTCCCATAGGCACTATGTTCAAGGTCGGTTTCTGCCTGTTCTTGTTTCAGCTTTTTTTCTTCATCCCGATCAATATATTCGGCATGCGGTGCTGCTTTACCTGCCTTACCGACTTTGACACTTAAACGAGCAATCGCCATTAGGTCTTATCCTGTTCCTTTTTTCGGTTACGTTCTTTTTTAAACGCTCTTTGATCAAGTATCGAAGCCCACATCATAATGATGATAATTAGCGGTGCTGCGATCACGCCAAAACTAATATCTTTGATTTTTCCCAATACCTGTTTTAGTTGCATGCTGTTGCTCCTAGCTTTGGTACTTCTTTTTTTCATTCAATTTTCAATTGAACGAAAAAAAGAAGTTTCAGGGTTTTAGGGATGAAGTCCCTAACGTGCTTAGGTTTCTCAATGAAATTGAGAAACGTCTAAGCGCGCCATCAATTTTTTGATGGAAGTACAGGCGACAATCTCTAGAACGACTTTAACAAAATTGCGTACCTTGGACGTAATTATTTTGTTATCGTTCTTTGAGTATTGAGCCTGTGCTTTTGCGGTATATGAATTAAGGAATTGAATATGAATAATGATTGGCTGTCTGAAAAAATTACCTACATTTCTGCTTTAAAGAATCCCAGTGATGCACAAAAGCTTTTATTAGAATTAGCTCAAATCCAATACCGTACTCCCGACCAAGAGAAAAAATTGAATGCCTTGATCAAAGCTGAAAAAGCCATAGATCGAGCGAATAAACAGAAGATAGCAGTCAGAAAATTACTGAATGCAGAAAAGGAAGCTGAACGAAAAGCTCGTACACGTCATCTCATTCAATTAGGCGCACTTTTTGAAATTGCTAACCTTGATCAGCGTGACCCAGCCGAATTACTTGGAATTCTGCTTAAAACTGCTGAAATAGACCCAAATGATATGAAATGGCAAATTTGGAAGGATTTAGGATTAGAAGTTCTCAAACAACGTAAAAATAATTCAAATTAATTATAAGCTAAGCTAGATCAGCAATAAATTAAGTTATGATTTAACAAATCATTATGAGATTTCATAGGACAATTAATGAAAAAGTTTATCTTAGGACTCTGTCTATCTTTACCAATTCTCTCTCATGCAGCACCTAAATGGGAACTTGCTAATGTATTCATCACAAACAAAGATAAAGGTGAACCGTACCGGGTTTGTCGGAGAGTTTTTTATTTAAGTTAGGCCACCTGACCTAACGGGTTAATCTTATCATAGTACATTGCTTCAAAATCAAAAGGTGATACATAACCTAGTGCACTATGTACACGCTCTTTATTGAACCAATCTACCCAATTTAGTGTCGCAAGTTGGGCACTGTTGCAAATAGGCTGACATGATAAGCTAAATATCTTATTTATTTCGAGATACAGCAGATGAATCCCTTCCACGGTCGGCACTTTCAAGGTGAAATCATTCTT
The DNA here is from genome assembly GCF_013417355.1 of Acinetobacter sp. YH12255. NCBI lineage: Bacteria > Pseudomonadati > Pseudomonadota > Gammaproteobacteria > Moraxellales > Moraxellaceae > Acinetobacter > Acinetobacter sp. YH12255. The sequence continues at coordinate 19 of NZ_VPEC01000055.1, read as the reverse complement.
TGGGCTGTTCGTTGGTATT
>NZ_VPEC01000054.1:0-11906 GCF_013417355.1 Acinetobacter sp. YH12255 | reverse complement strand
GCGCGGTTTTAGAAGGAGTTGTAATTTTTCAAAAAAGATTGAAAACCATTTTAAAGCTTTCGACTTAACCTTTTTTTACATCAATAATGGCTTCATTTAATGTCAGCATACTTTTTGAAACACCACCTGAAATTTAACGATAATCCATAACCTAAACTAAAATCAGCGTAATTACCTAATCACAAAAACTATTCTTAAAACTCATATAATTCATTTGCTGACGTTCTTTTAAGCCCCTTCCTTTTAATGTGTTTATTAACTGATCTGAAAGCTTCGGCGACGATTTTACTTTATAAGAGATCCAAGAATAATTAGCTGTTCCTAGATCATAAATATTTTCAACCTTACGATAGGGATCATATTCATATTCATAAAGAGGTGGTCCCACTTGTTTGAACAACTAAAAGCGTATTTATAAGTGATATTCCGCTCTAGTTAAGCCACCTTGTTTTGTTGGGGTAGCTGATCATAGTAAAACTCATTTGGTGTCATTTTGTCTAGACTCGAATGAGGTCGTTTCAAATTATAAAACTCAAAATATGCACTTAATTGCTTTTTCGCATCTGTGACACTGCTATAAGCTTTGAGATACACCTCTTCATATTTAACGCTCCGCCATAATCGTTCAACCATCACATTATCTACCCATCGACCTTTACCATCCATACTGATTTGAATGCCATTTGATTTCAATACATCAATAAATGCATCACTGGTAAACTGGCTGCCTTGGTCTGTATTAAATATTTCAGGTCGACCATATTTTTCAATCGCTTCATTTAAAGCCGAAATACAAAAATCCACCTCCATACTAATCGATACCCTATGCGCAAGTACCTTGCGGCTATGCCAATCAATCACAGCACATAAATAAACAAAGCCTTTTGCCATAGGGATATACGTTATATCCGTAGACCACACTTGATTACTGCGCTGAATAGCCAACCCTTTGAGCAGATATGGATATTTACGGTGAGCTTGATTAGCCTGGCTTAAATTTGGTTTGCAATATAACGCCTGAATACCCATTTTCTTCATTAAAGTACGTGTATGACGTCGTCCTATATGATGTCCTTGACGATTCAACAAATCACGCATCATACGACTGCCTGCAAAAGGATATTGCATATGTAATTCATCAATACATCGCATCAGCTTCAGATCTGATGCACTCACAGGTTTTGGGCGATAGTAATAACAACCACGGGAGACTTTCAGCAGCTTAGCTTGCTTAGATACTGAAATCTGAAGTGAGTCGTCGATTAACTTTTGTGGTTGAAGCGGCCCAGTTTCTTCAACACACCTTCTAAAAAATCAATTTCTAATGCCTGCTCACCGATTTTTGCATGTAGTTTTTTTAGATCGATGGGTGGTTCTGTTGGAGCTTTTGATTGATCGAAAGCTTGCGAGGAAGCTGAGATCAATTGATTTTTCCAGTCAATAATTTGGTTTTGATGAACATCAAACTCAGCACTCAATTCAGCAAGTGTTTTTTCTGCTTTAATCGCAGCAAGTGCTACCTTAGCTTTAAAATCATTTGAATGATTTCTTCTTGGTCTACGTGCCATAAAATACTCCATATATTGATGTTTATAACATCATTTGAGGAGCAGAATATCACTTATAGGAGTTGTTCAAATTTACGGATCCATCTCTTAAGTCGTGTATAAATCATAAAACCCCTTACACAGCCTCTCTTCTTCTTTTTTTATTAATGAAGTATTCATTGAAGTGGAAAAATCAAATACTTTCCCATTAATAAATTCATAAATAAATGTTTTTCCATGATTTTTTGATTGCTCGCTATAAATTTTGATTCCTTTAGGCGTCTCGTTTACTTCAATTTCACTTACACTGTCAAAATGAACTTCATCACGATTGATTAGTTCACCAAGACTATTTATCTCATAAATATAGTAGGTTACTTTAGCACTCTGCATACCATATATAGGACCAGGCCATGTAACCACTATAAGACTATTATTTTTTTTAAAAATTTTTTTTAAAAATTCATACTGAGTATCTTCTCCTAGAATATCTTTTTTAAGGTTACTTGAAATTATTAAAGGATTGGACGAAATGTGGAATATAGTATGAGTTAGTTGAGCTCTATAAGTATACGAATCGGAAGCTTCAGAATATTTATAAGGTTTAACCTCTTCAGCTTGAACTACACTCATAAAGGCGAAGAAAGAAACGGCCAACCATCTTTTTTTTAAAAACATTTCACTACCCCTTCTTTCGAGTATTTTTAATAATTAAGAATATAGTAATAGAGATTTTTCACTTTTAATTAGTATTCAATTGAAAAAGTTTACGATCTCGCTCGTCTGTTAAATAACGGTCCATTTGAGCAATCAGTTTTGCTCTGGCCTGTTCATCATCTTCTGTGATTTTCAACATGCAGGATCCGATCAAAATTTTACGTCTTGTATCATCCTTTCTTGCCTGTTCTTTTTCTTTGGCACGTTCTCTTGCCAATGCTGCCTGTCTTTGAGCCTTTAACTGCTTTAGCTTTTCTTCCTGGGCTTTAATTTTGCTGTCTAGTGTTTCAGTAATGCTCATTAATCTAATACCATCATCCTGGGAAACCATCCCTAACATAAGCGCACTTGAATATGCATTCAAGGTGCTATATGTATAGTAATGTTTTCCTCGAAGAGCGCACTTATGCAAACTTCGTTTGCAAGTCCGATTGGGGTCTCCCCAATACCCCGACAACCGTAGACACGGTTGTATTTCACTACGTGAAAATTTAAAAGCGAAAAATAGGCATGGCGATTTACCACTTTTCAGTCAAAACCGTAGCACGATCAGCAGGACGTTCCGCCACTGCTGCAATCGCCTATCGGGCTGGTGAAAAGATCTATTGTGAACGTGAAGGCCGAGAACATGACTACAGCCGAAAAACTGGTGTGGAATACAAAGAGATTTATTTACCCAAAGACGCACCAGAACATTTAAAAAACCGGGAAAGACTCTGGAACGAAGTTGAACAGCGCGAAACCCGAAAAAACTCGACAGTTGCCCGGGAATTTGAAATCGCTTTTCCAAGTGAATTAAATCAGGAACAACGCCTGGCCATGCTCGAAGAACTATGCGCCAGTATCGTGGACAGACATCAGGTGGCCGTTGATGCCTGTATCCATGCCCCGCATACCGGATCCGGCAGTGATGAACGCAATTATCACGCCCATATCCTGATGAGCACACGCAAGCTCATTCCCGAAGGTTTTACCGAGAAAACCCGGGAACTGGATCAGAAACACAGTGGAGAAATCGAACACTGGCGCAAACACTTTGCCGATATCTGCAATATGCACTTGGACATGGCCGGATACACCGCCCGAGTCGACCACCGCAGCTACAAGGACCAGGAGAATGGTCTGGAAGCCACCCTGCACGAAGGGCCTAAAGTCACCGAACTGCGCCGAAAAGGGATTGAGACCGAAATCAGCCGAAGCAATGATGAAATCAAACAGAGAAATCAGGCACAGCTGCAATACGGCAAAAATATGGATCTGCTGATTGCTGAAAATGAGATCAAACTCAGCACACTGAAAACTGAACAGCAGATCCAAATCAAAAATAGCGCTAAAACGCCACCAATTGACGAAAAAGCCCTATTTGAGGAAAAACAGAGGGAAACCCTTGGCAAAGTGCTAAATCGCGAAATCAGCGCAAAAGACGCGAATCTAGACCTAGAATTTATGCAGGATGTTTTTAAAAAGGCCGAAAATACCTTCGGCAAGATGCAAAAACATGAAAACGAGTTCAATCAGCAGCTCGCCCAGGACATCGTGAAGAGCCGACTCAAGCAAAGTTATGACAAATTGCAAAGCCTGGTCGATCAACACAACGAATTAACCCAGAACAAACCCTTACTGTTTGGAAAAAAAGCCTGGGAAGCCCAACGTGACGAGATTTATCAGGAACACAAAAAGCTAAAAGGTCAGCATGAACACCAGAAAAAACATGGTGTGAAGGATTTATTGGAAAATGAAAAGTTCAAAGAACATGCCTGGAAGCAGTACCAACAACAACATCCGGCCAAAGCCAAGCAATACCAAACTCTATACTCAACCTATCAAGTTATTAAGAAATGTGTGAATGAGATCAAAGCAGAACAACAAATGAAACTCAGACAAGAACAACAGCTCAAAGCACAGCAACATGCGCCTAAAATGAAATCTCGTGGCATGAGTCGATAAACAGAGCGAGTGTCTACGAGCGAACTGAGAAAATTTGCCCTTTCCTTTCCCTGATTACAAGCTCCCTATCCATCAATCACCTGCATATCAGAGCATCCCGAATGGGTGCGAACTTTCCAAGTTTGATCCCTAAACCGAGCGTAGCGAGAAAAAAAGCTCATGAGCGAAGCGAATTCCGAGTTGCTTTTGATCTTGCTTTTGCTTTTCCTCAAATTCACGAAAATATGAACCAAAAATTGCCCCGACGAATCGAGCGAAAGCGAGATTCAATAGAGTTTGAGCGAAGCGAAAACCAAGGGCAATTTTTCAAATTTCCTTTTTTAATTATTTTTAAATCTTTTAAATCTTTTCAGCCCTCTGTATGCCTTTAATAGCAATGGTTTCAGCATTTAAATATGACGGATTGACTACTAACTATGACGGATTGACTACTAACTATGACGGATTGACTACTTAACTATGACGGATTGACTACTAACTATGACAAGTATATATTTGTCATATATTAAAAATTAAATGGTTTTATTTTGGATAAGAATCAAGTTGTAAAATCAAATCAAGTTATAGAAGCTTCATATCAATTAAGTGCCGTAGAGCAACGTATTGTCTTAGCAGCCATTTCACGTATTCCAAAGAATCAACCCATCACAGATGATGAGTTATACCCAGTGAGTGTTAATGAATTACAGCTCCTAGGAGTACACGAAAAAACAGCCTATAGAGATTTAAAAGAAGGGATTAATAGACTTTATGAAAGATCTATCAACCTTTCTGTGGACGATAAATCTATTAAAATGAGATGGGTACAAGAGGTGCAGTTTTTAGATAGTCAAAGTGTCATTGGTATTCGCTTTTCAAAACCAATTTTGCCCTTTATATCAAACCTCAGTAGAGAGTTTACGAAATATGCTCTATCTGATATTGCAGGTATCAACAGTGGGTACGGTATCCGTATTTATGAGTTACTGGTGCAATATAGACAAATAGGTAAGCGTGAAATCTCTGTTGATAATCTAAGAACCATGCTGGAACTAGGTAAAAAGTATCCGTTATTTGCTGATTTTAAAAAAAGAGTAATTGATACTGCTGTAGATCAAATAAATGAATACAGCCCTTTACGTGTGACTTATGAGCAGAAAAAAACAGGTCGTAAAGTTACTCACATTACTTTTTCTTTTAAAGAAAAAACAAGAAGTATTGGTCAGGAAAGTAAAGACATACCGAAAGAGTTCTATAAGTTAACAGATGCTCAGATAAATATGTTTGGTAATCAACTATCACGTCTACATGAACTATCTCATCTAGCACTTGAGGGTGAGAGCTATGAAATATTAGCTTCAAAAATCAAGGAAAAATTGAGAGATCCAAAACAACAGAAGACGTTTTTACCTTACTTACGGAACTTAGGCTTCAAACCTTGAGTGTATTGAAGAATACACTTATTGTATTCAACAATACGTATCTTAAATACACAGTAATACACTATGAAAACAAGTACAAAATACAGTGTTAGTGATGCTGCCACACTGTATAAAAAATCTAGAGCGACACTTTATAAAGATATAAAAAATGGGGTATTAAGCCGTGATCATGATGGCTTTATAGACTTTTCAGAGTTATTAAGAGTATATGGTGAACCGTTTAGTGGCAAACAGTCAAAACGTATTGATACACCTCAAATACAAAACCTAGATACACCTGAATACACTGATAAAACAGTTATAGAATTAAAAAATCAGATCGATTTTTTGAAGAAACAATTAGAAAAAGCAGAAGATAGAGAGACTAAAGCTAATGCTCGTATCGATACGCTTCTTACATTAATTGAAATGAAGCCCCTAAAATCCAATATTGATTTAAATAAAGAGAATATTGAAAGTAAGATCTCACCTAACTCAGATGATATAACTACCAATATTCCGTCAAAACACCTTAAAGAGGACGGATTGACTACTTCAGAGAATAAACGTATCCCTGTTCCAGAACACGTTGAGCCTGAACCTAAGAAGAGAAGCTTCCTGAGCCGTTTTTTCCTTCCCTATGGTTAGCCAGGACTCCAATTTTTTGATGAGCCAATTTCAGTGCAAGCACATGAAATAATGACTCCTTAAAAAACCGGATGATGTTTATTGAAACTGAATAAAACCATGGAACGTGAAGAATCGACAAAAAAGCCCAACTCAGCTGAGTTGGGCTTTTTAAATCTACGTAACACTATGAATTGTAATAAATAAAAGAAAGAATTTCGTATAAGGTGTATTATGTTAATTTTAGCGAAACTCAATAATAAATTATTTCTTCTTTGGCTTCATGCATGAGGGTTTTGATAGGCTCACTGGCTGGTTTAAATTGTGTGCCTTAGCTCCCTGTTCTAAAAGGGCCATTAAACTTTTTTCAGAATTTTTAGGCTGCTTATTTTGAGCATTCTTCTTTGGCTGTGGTGGCGATGCTTTTTTCTGAGCTTTTACTGACTGCTCAACTTTATTTTGTTTACTTGTAGGCTTGTTTATTACGGCTGTTTTTAGAGACTTTAGCCATGAGTATGCGTGAGGATCTAACTTCAATAAATGTTCAATCATTTCATTACGTTTAGCTTTATCCATCTTAGAGATAATGCTTTTAAGATCAGCATTAATTGATTGATTTGTTGCACCTCGTTCACTAGCTTTTTCATACCACTCATGCCCAAGTGTATATTGATACGTTTCCATATAAATAGCGCCTAATAAAGTACAAGGACGATAATTATCTGGAGTTAAATTATGAGCTTTGGATGCATTATCAATGGCGACGTTAACCTTGCGAAGATCACGTCTAACTCCACCAAGAGTAGTGAAATACGCAGATAATAATTTTTTATCCTTGATACCATTAGTGGAAATTTTTTCTAAAAATTCTTCTGCTTCAACACTTTCCTTACACTTTCTTAATTGACTACTAGCATTAATAGCATTCCAAATGTTCTTGGTGTTCTTTGCATATTCCTGCAAATAATAATTAGCTTCTAATCGATGAAATTTATGACGAACTTTGGCAGTAAAGAATTTTTTACCTATTGTATTTAACCAAACAGCCTCATCTTGAGAAAGTCTTGTTTCATTTTCTAGCTTATTCAAAATTTCAGAAAGCTCTGTAGGTGATGCCCCTGATAGATATTCATTAATGTCGTATTTTTTTAGTAATGCTTTTTCTTTTTGCTTTGCAATATAAACAGGATCTGACTCAAGCAACTTTTGTTTTTCAATAGCTTCCAGTCTCAACTTCTCCTGACGAATTTTTTCCTCAGCTACTCTTTCTAATTCAACTTTATGTCTAATTTTTTTCTGAAAGTCTGGCAGGAAACCGCTTAAAGATCTGAGCATATACTCATGAATATATACTTCTTCAAATTTACTTAGGCTTTGTTTTTCTTCATATTTTTTTATAATGTCTTTTAAACGGCTAGGTATTAAAAGATCTGACTTTAATGGATCTAAAAAATATTGTTGGCACAAATTTAAGAGTTTGCTCTCGAAAGTATCTAAATCTTTATCAGTAACTTTTGCCTGTAACAGTAAAGCCTTTCCCTCAGTCATAATAGAAATCTTATTCGAATCAAAAAATTACCTCAGTATAAAGAAAAAATGTCTGTATCTCACTTATGTTTATTTCCCATTTAACATAATGGCGGTTATACGAAGTACACTTGTATATTAATATAAATATCAATGACTTAAAAAATTGGCATTACTCAAAAAATCAGCAAAAAGTCGATTTTGAAACAAGTCGGCTTTTTTGTGAACAGTTTTGATATATTCCGCCAATAAAAACGATCAATAAACAATCAATCCGACACATTATCGAGAGTTATCAATCCTTCCAAGTCTGAAAGCATCCCCAATTTCTGCGCATAAACCTGGGACAGTTTTTAGTCGACCTTGTACGTATATGCTCACATGAAACTCGGTCCTTTGCGGCTAGCCGATCAGCCTGTGATTTCCTATTATGGAGACATAGAGAGCAGGATGCTCCAGAGAAGAATAACAAGAGATAGGCACAAGGAAAGTAAGGTACGACAGGAGTCATACCGAGCGAACCAATACGAAAAACCCCGGCAGGATGCCGGGGTTTTTCATTATATAAACTTCTTAGATTAGAGTCGGATGAGCGTCAAGAATACGGATTAAAGTTGCTGCAGGACCAGTTGGATAACGACGGCCTTGTTCCCAGTTTTGCAGGGTTCTGGCACTGATATGCAAACGTGCAGCAAATTCAGCTTGGGTTAAGCCTGTCTTCTCACGTACTTCCTTAATATCCGGCAATTCAAGCTCAGTTACCCGGCTTGCTTTCATTTCATTGCGTTTGATGGCACCAGCTTCTTTGATTGAAGCAACCAGGTCATCAAATAAGTTGTTATCCATGAAATTGCTCCTTCACTAATTGACGCAAAATAGAGGTCTCTTTGTCTGTCAGGTTATCTTTCATAGACTTTGGATAAGCCACCAGGAAAAATATCTGATCATCTTCTGTGACCCAGTAATAGATCACACGGATACCGCCACTTTTACCTTTATTACCTTGAGCACAGCGTACTTTACGAATGCCACCGCCATTCTTGATTAAGTCACCTTTATCAGGCTGTACCAAGAGATCTTGCTGGAGCTGACGATACTCTTCATCACTTACAAGCTCTTTGATTTGCTTGGTAAAAATACTAGTTTCAATGAATAGCATAGGTTTAAGTACGTCAATGGCGTATAAGAATTTTAGCAGTTTTAAGATAAAAAAACGAGAGCTTCAAAAGCTCGTTCCATATAAACCGTATTATCTTAATTCTAGGAATGTCAAAAGATGAAGAAATAGGATTAATAGATGTTTATACGACATATTTTGACGTATCTATGATCAAATTCAATCAAACACTCTCATAAAGAAATATAATCGAAAAATAACTTAATATTAATTTTGGTAATTTACATGATAAAAGTTACGGATTTAAAGGGTAAATTTTTTTTAATTGATGATGAATATGTTTTATCTGTACAAGCCTCAATCATTGTTTCTAAAGATGAAGATGGATATGTTCAAAACGAATATTTTGAATTTGTAAAAGTTTTAGATGAAGATGGATTTGAGATTGACGAAATAGGTTTATCATTTAATCCTGCTTATCCTGATAAAGAATTATTTTCAACAAACGTACTCTCTCTTGAGAACAAGTCTCAGATAAAAGAAATTAAAAAATTACAGCTTTTTAATAAATTGGTAGATGTTCAAGCTTTGAGTAATACTCAAATAAATAGTTCTTTAGTTAATAAGTTAGAAAAAAATGCCTCTACCTCATCATCTCAATGGGTATCACATTTAGCAGCAAAAATTATTTCAAAATCAGACGAAGTTGTAGTGAGTGTAAAAGCTAGTATATGCCCGCAACCTGACGAAGATCAGTATGTACAAGATGAGTATTTTGAGTTTGCTAAGTTATTAGATGAAGAAGGCTTTCAATTAGAAGAGGTAGGGATTGGATTTAATAACACAAAACCATTGATAACAACTAACTCTACTGCAAAAATAGAATTTCATGATAAAAATTTAGTAGATAAAATTAAGTATATTCAATTATTTGATTTAATAGTCAGCATAAATTCCTCTTTAAAAAACTCTTCTACATATGAAGTAAGTGAAAAACCTGAAATCTCTCCCAAAGGTACTATTAGAAATAAAAGTTCTTGTAAAGAATGTAATGCAGAAATTCCTTTTGGAGTAGATATCTGTGACGCATGCCGATCAGAAAAATTAAAAAAAATACATGGTGTAGCAGCCACAAGACCTTCTGAAGCTAGTAAAAAATCCGTAAGTTATTGTGAGCAATGCAGATGTGAAGTTCCTTTCGGGGCAAAAATCTGTGATTCTTGCCGATCACAACAGTTAAAAAGAATCCACTCAGGCGAAAAAAGTAAGCTTCAAACAAATTCGATAGTCCAAACAACTACTCCCAAAAATGAATGGAAACCTTGGCCACCTAAGGCACCAGAAACTGTTATTCGCACTGAAAAAGAACCGGAAAAAATAGGGGTAATTGGTTGGATTATCATTATTGCTATTGGTTTTTTATTGTTAAGTTCTTGTTTTGGATAAGGTTTTAATATGTCATATTTTTGGTTCTTAATCGCCTGTATATTGGGATTTATAGTTTGGAAAAGCTATGAAAAAATAAATCAATATAAAAAAGATATCTCAGATCAACAAAAGAAATTGTATGAGCAAAGCCAACAATTAGACTTAGTTAATAGAAAATTAAATCGAGTTGGGGAGGTTGAGCAAGTCATTAAAAATTTAACTGCTCAAATAGAAGAGATGAGATCTGATTATTTAAGTAAGAAGAGTTATTTGGATGAAGTAGAAAATCGTTTAAAACTTTATTCCAATGATCTAGAACTTATTGATCAGGGCATATATGAACCTGTTTTTTCTTTTGATTTAAGTGATGAATACAAACAAGCTCTTCTTAGAAATAAAGAAACTCAAAAGGAAATGATTAAACAAGAAAAAGCTGTCATTTCTGAGGAGGTTTGGGAAATTGTTGGAGCCAATGGGAAGAAAAAGAGTGGAGAAAAGCTGACAAAAAACAATATTCATCTGACATTACGGGCTTTCAATGGTGAATGTGATGCAATCATTTCTCGAGTCTCTTGGTCAAATATACATATTGCTTCTAAAAAGATTGCAGATACATTTAATAGCATCAACAAAAAGAACGAGATAAACCTTATTTATATTAGCCAAGCATATTTACAACTGAAATTAGATGAATTGCATTTAAAATTTGAATACTTAGAAAAGCTTCAACAAGAAAAAGAGGAAAGAGCAGAACTTAGACGTATTCAGCGTGAAGAGGAAAAATTACTTGAAAGCATAGAAGATGCTGAAGAACAAGAAAGAGAGTATGAAGAAAAATTAGCAAAGATACGCAAAGAAATTGAAAAATCAGCTGGTGAAGAACAAGTTCGCTTGCAGGCACAAATTGATTTACTAAATGAACAGTTAGAAGATGCTCATCAAAAGAAAGAACGAGCTCTATCAATGGCTCAACAAACAAAAATGGGTTATGTATACATAATTTCAAATATTGGAGTGTTTGGAGAAAATATTTATAAAATTGGTTTGACTCGTAGAATAGATCCTTTCGAACGTATCAATGAATTAAGTGATGCAGCACTTCCTTTCAAATTTGATGTACATGCCATGATTTATAGTGAAAATGCTCCTGAACTTGAGTCAAAACTTCATAAACATTTTAATGATCGACGTATAAATAAGGTGAATTATAGAAAAGAATTTTTTGAGGCCAAATTAGAAGAAATCCGAGAAATCGTTAGTCAATTTGGACATGATGCCCTTTTCCATACCATTCCTGAAGCAAAAGAATATAGACAAACCTTAGAAATAATTGAAAATATTAATAAGGTTATGCTTGAAAAGCCAACCATATTAAATGTGAATCCGCTTCCAAATTCTATCTAAGGAGTACCAGGATACTTTAGCTAAGGTGTCCTGGTATTTAACATAAAATCTCATATATGAAATTTGGTGGTGTTTCAAAAAGTATGCTGAAACAAAGCAGGTTGAATTTTGATAAAATAGAGAAATGCGAATAACTCTAGAAATCAAATGTCCAACCTGCCTCAGTGACAGTATAAAGAAAAATGGCATCAA
>NZ_VPEC01000053.1:0-12178 GCF_013417355.1 Acinetobacter sp. YH12255 | reverse complement strand
AATCATTCTTTGGGCTGTGCGCTGGTATTGTAAATATGGCATTAGCTATCGTGAACTGCAGGAAATGCTGGCCGAACGGGGTGTGAATGTTGATCACACGACTATTTACCGTTGGGTTCAACGTTATACGAATCTAAAAATGGGAGCCTATAGCTCCCATTTTTATTGTTAAACGTTGAATCCTATATGTTTTCCTGTTGGAAGCTCTACATCAATACGGAGCTTCCCACCCATTGCCTCAACATACTTTTTCATGGTTGAAATCTTAAGATCATTGCCACGATTTTCTATTGCTGAAAGCGATGGCTGTTTTATTCCCAAAGTTTCAGCAAGCTCTTTTTGAGAAATTTCGAGTTCTTCACGAATAAGATGAAGCTGATTTTCTAGCAGTAATTCATCAGCCATTTTTTGAATACGGGCTTGGCTCTCTGGAGAGCGGCTAGCTAACAATTCTTGCAGAGTCTTAGCCATTAGATTTATCTCCTAGGGTAGTGAGATGAAGTTGGTATTGTTCATCTGCAATATCCAGCATGTCTTTATAAAAACGCTTTTTACCGCCTTTATCAGCAATACATAGAACAATAGCCTGTCGTAAGGGATCAAATGCGAAGAAAGCTCTTAAGGGTCTACCGCGATGTTGAACACGCAGTTCTTTCATATTGGTAAATTTAGACTCATACACAGTATCTACTAAAGGACGGCCTAAACTCGGTCCCTGCTGCTGTAGAACAACCAGGGCAGCTAGGACCTTCTCTTGTGTAGGTTCATCTTGCTGTTCAAGCCACTGATTAAATAGATCTGTCGTAATGACTGTCCACATACCACAACCAAAATATAGATTATAGTCTATATTTTAGGGGCATTATGTTTGTTTTGCAAATGAGAAAGGATAGGCAATAAAAAACCCCGGCATCCTGCCGGGGTTTTTCATATTGGGTTGCTAAGTATGACTCCTGTCTTACCTCACGTTCCTGGTGCGATCTTTCTTATTCTTGTTGTTTGGAACATCCTGTTCTCTATGGCTTCATCATAGGAAAATTCCACTGTTCCAGGTAGCCGCAAAGAGCCGAGATTGTTGTGCGCCAGGGCGTACAAAATAGCCTAAATTTCATCCACAGTAATTGGGGATAGTTTTCGCCCTGGAAGAGCTGAGAACATTGGGAAAATGCCAAAATTGATCATTTTCTATACAGAATTATTGGCAAGAACTATCAAAACTGCTCATAAAAAAGCCGACTTGTTTCAAAATCGGCTTTTTGCTCATTTTTGCATTTTTCTGATTTTAATAAGTTGCTGATATTTCAATTAATATACAAGTGTTGTAAGCCCAAAGTAGAAATGTCCGGTTTCTCCAAAGTAAAAATGTCCGCTTTTAGAATATGCGCTTTTGCAATTTTCTTAGCGGACGGTTTGATATGTTGGTGTCTATGTCGGATAACCGCCATTATATTTAATAAAAGTATAAGATCAGGGAAAGTTACAGTTTTTATTTAAAATTGAAGTATCCATTAGACTTATGAATATTTATAAAAGGTATATAATGAGTATTATTAACCCTCAAGAAACCTCTATGAAAGGTTTACAGTCAATCATTCTTTATGATTCTTTTCTTTCATCTAAACTATTCCGAGTTGATATTAGTGGTGGTCATACAAACATTACCGGTATCAACGGTGCAGGGAAAACCTCATTCCTGAACCTGATTCCTATTTTCTTTGGTGCCTCACCAAATGGGTTAATAGAGAAAGCTGCAAACAAGAAAAATTTCGTAGACTACTATTTGCCGAGCAGTCGAAGCATGGTGATTTTTGAATACCTTGCTCACTCAGGTACAAAGTGTGTGGTGCTGTATCGCAATAATAATCAGGGCAAGCACAACTACCGATTTGTTGATGGATGCGCGGAAGATACGCTATTAAGTGAGAGCAGTCTGGAAATCTTGGGTCTTTCTCAGAATGTGAAAGACGTATTTGATCAGGTTTATAAATCTGGCGTTGATGTGAGCCGTCAGATCGACAGCATCCCTGAATATATCTATACGCTGACTGCAGATAAATCACGACTGACAGGTGAAAGAAACCTTCGTGATTTATGCAACCGCTATTCACTGTCTGGAAGCAAACAACAGCTAAAATTCCTGAGCAATCTGACCCAGGTAACGATTAACCAGAACAATGTTGTCTCAAACTTCAAAACCATGTTAATTGAAGCGTATTTGGACAACGAGAAAATCAAAACAAAACCAACCTCTACCGCAGATTGGTTAGCAACCATCAATGATGTGAAAGCCCTACAAAGCCTTCAATCGGAAAAGCAGAAGATTATCTCTGGCATTCAGTTAAAGAATGCGGTCTTAGCCTCCTTTAATGCGCTTCATGCACACCTGTTGGTACTCCGGGACCATGTGGTGAACTACGAGCAGCAGATCAGTTCGATAGAGCATGAAATCTATGCGGTAAAGAACAAAGGGAATGAGACAGTCCGTAACCTGAATAACCAGATTGTACAAGTCAAAGAGCTGATTGCAGTAAAAGAAAAGTCTGCAGGTAACTTTAAACAGGCAATTCATGATATTGAAGTTGCGGAAAGACGTTATCAAGACATGAATATTTCCGTCATGGAACAGGAATATAAGAAACGTGCGCACTACTTCAACGAGATTGAAGAAGCGAAGAAATACAAACAGTTTTTGACTGAAAGCTACGAAAATATCAACCGCGAGTACGACAAGCATTCAGCAGATTTGCTTCGTGAAAAAATGGCATCCAGTGAAGCCCTTAATGCTGAATCTAACGAGGTTCAGGAGGCAATCAACCAGTTGCGAAACCGCTTTGATCTCAAGGTGAAAGAGCTTGAGCGCAAACAGGCTGAACAGCTCCAAATTCTTGATCAAGAAATTTCCAGTGAACGTCAAAGGCTTCTGGATATCCAGTCAGCAGCTATGGAGCGCATGCACCAATCAACACTGTTTACGGATGAAGAAAACCTACAGCTACAGCGCCTCAAGTTGGCTTATGAAGTCAAAGAGAATACCTTGTCTGCAAAGTCTGACGAATTGAAAGCGGCTCAAAACAAGCTTAAACAACTTAATTTTGATCAAAACAAGGCGCAGTATGATCTTAATGGATTAAAAGCCAAGCTTGAGAAAGCCAAGCAGTCAGAAGAGAATCTGCGTACAACCCTGTTCCAGAAAGACACCTTGCTACGGTTCCTGAATGATGCACCGAATGAAGATGTGGACTGGCGTACTACCATTGCGAAGGTCATCAATCCTGAGCTTTTCTTCAAAACCAACCTGAACCCTGTCTGGCAAACTGGCGTGAATGCCAATGCGCTAAGCCTCTATGGTCTTGAAATAGACCTGAACAAGTTGGAGATTCCAGGGGAAGCCGACAGTCTTGAGCAACTACAAATACGTCTGAAAGATGCCGAGATTTACACGGCTTCTTTGGTTGAGCAGTACGACAAGCAATCGCATCTGGCTCAGTCCATCCATAGAGAGATCAACGAGACCAATATTGCAGTTGTTAAACTCGAAAATGAGTTAAATACCCTGCAAAACGAGAAGCAGCAAGCCCGACAGGTTTATGACCAGACTGAGAAAGAGCTGAAAGCGAAGAAGGCAGAAGCTACACGTATTGAGCAAGAAGCTGTAAATAGAGCGAAATACGAGCTGCAAACTTTCAACAATCAGATTGAGCCGAAGAAACGTGGTGAGCTTCGATCAGCCAACATGCTTGAAAAAAATGGCTTAAAGGAGAGCTATGATGCGTCCTATGCAGACTTGCGTATCAAGCTTGACCTGATTGCCACAAAGGAAAAGCAGCTAGAGAGCAGCTATCAAGCCAAGATGGATGATTTGACCAACCTGTATCACAGCAAACTGCGTGAGCAAGGCGTGGATGAAAATATCCTGAAACAGGCAGAAATGAAGATCAAGGCTGCGATTGCACAGCACACCAAAGTCAAAGGCTATGAAAGCATTTTGGCTGAGTACGATATGTGGAAGAAAAACCACTATCAGTACAAGCAGAACCATATCGAGGACATGAACCAAGCTCTGAAACTTGTATCTGAATACAGCCACAATCTTTCCAAACTGGAAAGTGAGCTTGAACAAGTCCGAACCTCCCTTCGTACAAGAGTGGACAATCTTGAAGCGAGTGCACAAGATTTCAGGGAGAAAATCAAAAAGCTGGATAAACAGGGGCGTGAAATCGAAAACCTGTTCGATGACGATATCCTATTGGTAGAGGTAGATCGACCTGAGTTTTTAAGCTTCGACAGCTTCTCTCGTGATCTGGGTACGTTGGCTGATACACAGAAGAAACAGATTTATCAATTACGCTTGCAGACAAACGCTTCTAAGGCATTACTGCGCAAATATGAAGCCTTCTCTCTGTTCAAGCTGTTTGAGGAAAAGATGGAGAGTATGGGGACTACCAGTGAAACCATGAACACCATTAACTCCATGTCTACCATCGAAAGCATCATGGACTACGACTTGCCGAAAAAGCATGATGCAGTCACAAACATTTTCCGTAATAAATCGGCTCAGTTGCGTAACTATATTCAGGAAATCCTTAATCTAAATAAGCGTTTAAAGAGCGTATCTACGGAACTGTCTGGCTACCTGAACCGTAGCAACAAGTTCAAGGCATTCACTGACTTCTCAATGAATCTGGAAAGTGTGCTGAATGACAAGAACACCCTAGATCAGCTCAATCAGTTTGTTTTGCAGTGTGAGGACTATCAATCCTTTGAAAACATGCAAAGCAGCTCCATTCCGAGCGAGGATTTCATTCGTTGCTGTGAATACACCTTAAAGGCAATTGAAAGCACCAAAGGACATACTGATGATATCCGCTCTATGGTACGTCTGAAAATGAGCGTGATGAACAATGGTCGTCTTGCCGAGCTGCGTACTGACAACGACTTTACCAGTGCAGGGAGTACAGGAACGTCACGTATTCTGGTGCTGATCATGTTCCTCGCATTGTCACGGAAGTTATGCCCTGATAACTCGACCTACATCCATATCCCGCTTGACGAGATTGGCAACTTTGATGCGATCAACACCAATTTGCTGTTCGACATGATGGACCATAACAAAATCTATCTGGTCTGTGCTCAACCGGAAAACTCAACCTCTAACCACAAGTTTAAGAATCTCTACATTGTTGGAGCCAATGGTGTCAGCACTGTTGTTCCACTGGAAATCGAAGGCGATAACCCATTGCTTGCAGCAGAACCAGTCTAATAGGGAAAAAGTGGAGAATTTTAAATGGCTGATAAACGATTAACAAAAGTAGCGACCAAATTATTAGAAGGTTATCTAATTGACCAGTGGAGTGATTTTGAGAACTTTGAGTTTTTGAATGATGTCGAATTTTTAGATCAACTAAACAACCATATTAGTTTTCTAGGCAAAAAGTGTATTCAGACACCGTGCGGTGGTGGGTATTTCCTGATTTACCTTGATATTGAAAGTGACCCTGAGATCAAAAAGGTCATCACCAAACAGTTTGAGGAAAACGTCAGCAAAATGGAGCCACTTGTGGACTGGCTGCGACTGTTCAGAAAGGCAGGGGGGCGCAATGAACCTCTGATTGGAGGCGACAGAATTACGTCTGGTGAAATCCTGGTTGAAGTGGAGAAGTCCAAGCATGTCCAAAAAGGGCTAAAAGAACTCTCTGCAAAGTTGGGTAAGACCGCAAGCACAGTGAAAGACCAGATCAACGGTGTTATTCAGTTTTTGGTACAGCGCGAATATTTAGTGCCGGTTGGGGTTGTGGGTACTGAGTTTTTGGCAACTTCACGTTGGTCGATTTTCTACGATGAAGCTGAGTACCTTGCCGAACACAATGCGATTGATATCACTCAAACAGATGATGTGGAGCAGGGCGAGTTACTATGATCGACTTCGTGAATCCGGCTGAACGTGGGGCGAAGGTTTTCTCTGCAAACATTGATGCTATTGCCGAAGCAATCATGTTTACCAGTTCGTCTATTCAGGTCAATGAATCAAACAAATCCTTGATTGATAATTTGCTGTCTTGCGATCTTGGGTATCTGGATGCAGAAAAAAACACGCTGCATCTAAGAAACTTCGTCATTGAGTTTGTGAATTTCTATAAAAACAGAAAGAAACGCAACATTTCCGCACCCGACATTAGCGGTCTGATTGATCGTATCAAAACGGTGAGTACCGACTATGCCTTGTCAAAAGTCGAGGACCCGGAAAGTGCCGAAGTATTAAAGGTTGAAGCAAGTGACCTGATTATTGAGCTTTCAAACAATATCAGCGAGAACATGACCAATTTTGCCGATCAGTGCTTTGAGTATCTGTCGCTGTTCAACAACTACGACATGAAAATGCGTAAGGCTGAACAAAGCTTAAAGACTGCCAAAATGCTAATTACGGCACTGGAAATCCTTTCACCAAATACGATGGATGAATTGGCGGTAGGTGATGCAGACTTGCAGAGAGTGATCTCCAAACGTCTCAAGCCAAGCGTGTTTGAAGCCATTGAAGAAATGAACCACAGCCATCACCGACTGGACAAGCAACTCTTTGAATGGAAAAAGGACATAAAAACCCAGGAGCGAATCAATCTGATTGATGCGCTGCACCGTCATTTTGCCAACAACCGGACGCTGAATGCCGATATTGATTTCAACAAGGCACCTGATAGCTTCCGTCGTGTACCACTTATCAAGCTGAAAGCTCGTGCCGATATCTACCTTGAGGATTTTGAGAACACTTTATCTGCGGTAGCTCAGACAGCCAATCAGAAGCGTGTTAAAAAAGATGGTCCAGTTGTTGAAAAAAAACGCCCACCGGTAGAGAAGGCAACGCATACGATAGTGAAGGCAGTCTCATCTCTGGATAAAGCTGCATTTTTCTTCTTTGACGCTTTTGGCAGTCCGGCAATCAATGAAATATCAGCAAAGAACGCCTACATACGCCTAGAGCCTGGATGCAAATTTGAATACTGGATTAGTCGCCTCCTGTATGAGTTTGAACTCAACCACTCAAACCATCTTGAGTTGCAGTTAGTGGGTGAAACGGATGCTAAATATAATGGCAACTACTACATTTCAGATATCGTGTTTCGTCGCAAAGACAGCAACGGAAAGGTGATGCAATGCGCTTAGGGCAAAGAGAACTCTCAATCATTCAGACGGTTTTACAGCTTAAAACCAGAGTGGTGAAGCTTAACAAGACATGGACAATGCTGAACAAAGACATGCAGATCGGCAGCATCATCAAACGTGAGCTGCATCTAAGTGAATCAGATCTTGATGTGCTTCGGGTTCTGTACGGAAAGCATGTAAAAACGGAGCCAGAGGTAACGTATGACTCCAATGCAGACCGAATATCGCTTGCTGATCATCGTATAGATGAAAAGTCTGGCAATGCCAGCGTTTTCGGTGAGCAGCTTTGGTTTGCTGCGATCAATGCACAACTACCGTTAAAGTCCGGTGAGATGCACATTGCACATCCTGGCGTGACAACAGCCGTGTCCTTAGAGCATCTTGCAGTAGAAAAAATCAGGAAGCTGATCATTATTGAGAATGGCACTATGCTTGTACGGATTTCGGACTGGTATCAGCAAGTTCCACTCGAATGGCAAGACAGCCTATTCCTTTACAGGGGGCATGGTAAGAACTGCCGGTCAGTCAATCAGTTGCTTGAAGTTCTGCCAGAAGAATGTCCGGTAGCGGTGTATACCGATTTCGACCTGTATGGGTTGAATATCGCCAATAATTTCAACCTGATCAGACCAGTCTCTGTGATGGTTCCCCAATGTTGGCAAAGCATTAAAGAACAACACCCTGATAACAACTTCTATAAGTATGTAGACCAGTCAGAGTACATTTCGGATTTGTCGGAAACCGAAGGCATGTCGGAGCCGATGAAAGCGATCTTGAAGCATGTGAACTTCAATAAAGTTGCAGTTATGCAAGAGAACGTGAACCGGCTTGGTCCATTGGTGTGTATAGCAATTTAAGGGCACTGTTGCAAAAGTTCAAGGTGTTACTTTAGACTATACCCTAAAGTTACAATCTGAAAGTTCATGAAATTATGTATCATTTAAATGATTTTTAATCATAAGTAACATGTAACTTTAGTGTTAAAGAATTATAATTTACGAAATTGTTCATTTTTATCCAATTGGGGCGTGAAAAAGTGAAAGGCCAAAAAGTAGGGTATGTCCGGGTAAGTTCTGTCGAGCAAAACACTGGACGTCAACTTGAAGGAATTGAGGTCGACCGGATTTTTGTTGACCGTGCTTCAGGTAAAAATACTGACCGACCTAAATTTCAGGAAATGTTGAACTATGTCCGGGAAGGGGACAGGGTGATTGTACATTCAATGGATCGTTTTGCGCGAAGCCTAAAAGATTTGGTCACTGAAGTAGATAAACTGGTCAAACGAGGGATCGCCATCCAGTTTGTAAAAGAAAATATTACTTTTACAGCCGAATCCACCCCGATGGATAATTTGATGCTTCAAATGATGGGTGCTTTTGCACAGTTCGAACGTGAGATCATTTTAGAGCGGCAAAAGGAAGGAATAAAACTCGCCTCTGCTCAGGGGAAGTACAAAGGTCGGGTGCATAAACTAAAGCCTGACCAAGCTGAAGCTTTACGACAAGCATGGAAGGAGGGGACGTATCCATCGAAAATGGCATTAGGGAAAGCTTTTGGGATTAGTCGTCAGGCGGTATACCGATATTTACAAGTTAGTGAATAGCTTATTGGGATTAGCAACTAAATTTAGTTTAACTTATAAAAATCATGAAACACTGTTCGAATTTTAAGCGTGGAACGTGAAAAATCACAAAAAAAGCTCACCTTGGGGAAGGTGGGCTATCAACTAGAAACTACAGCATTGATTTCTAAGTGGAATTATAACACATTACGTATAAGGTGTATTATGTTAATTTTAGAAATTCTAAAAAAGGGATAGTTTTTAACTATCCCTTTATCTTGTAAAAATTATCTTAGTAATAATACTGGTTTTGTAGAACTTGATAACAATTTGGTCGTCGTACTACCAATAAAAAACTGGCGTATCTTTGAATGACCATATGCACCAATCACAATCATATCAATAACGTTTTTTTCTTGATAATCCAATATAGATTTCTCAACATCACCTTCAAGCACACTATCAATGACATCAAAACCATTATTTGCAAGTAGCTCTTTTGCCCAAGTGACTTGTGATGTCATATCACTATTTGGCTTACCAACATATACCACATGAGCTGTCAGGGTTTTTAATAAAGGGCTATTTGCAATTTTGTCTACACAAATACGTGCAGTAGGACTTCCATCAAAAGCAATTAAAAATGACTGAGGTGGACTAAACGGTGAGGATGTGATTAACACGGGTTTATGAAGAGCACGAACAACATTTTCAATATGGGTTCCAACTTTACTGGAATTGTGCTCGGTTTCAGTTCCATGCTTACCCATAACAAGAACTCGAATATCCTCTTCCATTCCCATGATTGTTTCTAAAAGACTGCCATGGCGTTGAAAGCTTTGAGCATCAATAGAGAACTTCTCCAATAGATAGTTTTTTGCTTCCCGAAGAAGAATTTGGCCATGCTCTAGCTCAATTTTCCCCTTACGTTCTTCCAGTTCAACCAACTCGTTTAGCAAGGTTTCTCGACTTCCTAGACCAATTGCACTACTTAAATCTTGTGGTGCTTTCGCTTTTGGCTTATCAATGACATGCAATAACTGAAGAGGTGAATTCAATTTATCGCTAAACCAAGCTGCATAATCACAAACGGTATTTGTTGCTAATGATCCATCAATACATGCAATAATTTTTGACATAATTCATCCCTCTTAGTGGCTATTTAAGCGATCTAAAGCATCTGGCTTATCATGGATACCAAACTTATCGACTAACGTTTTACTGGCTTCATTCATTCCAATCAGTTCGACTTCTGTTCCTTCACGTCTAAACTTAATGACCACTTTATCTACGGCAGCGACCGCAGACACATCCCAAAAGTGAGCCTGACTAACATCAATCACAACTTTTGAAAGTGCTTCTTTGAAATCAAATGCAGACGTAAATTTATCTGCCGAGCTGAAGAACACTTGACCCGTCACCGTATAAGTACGGGTACTTTCAGGTTCATTAAATTCGGACTGAATTGCCATGTAGCGTTCAATTTTGTTAGCAAAAAATAATGCAGAAAGAAGAACACCGACTAATACGCCATAAGCCAGGTTATGTGTGGCAACAACCACAACCACTGTCGCTATCATTACGATATTGCTAGAGAAGGGATATTGGCGAATATTGCGCAGTGAATCCCAGTTAAATGTTCCGATTGAAACCATGATCATTACGGCAACCAGTGCAGCCATTGGAATGACTTTGAGCCAGTCACTGATAAACACCACCATAATTAACAGGAAGACCCCCGCACTAAAGGTAGATAAACGGGTACGACCACCAGATTTCACATTAATAATTGATTGACCGATCATGGCACAGCCTGCCATTCCGCCTAAGAAGCCTGAAGCGACATTGGCAACGCCTTGTCCTTTACACTCACGGTTTTTATCACTGGTGGTATCTGTTAAATCGTCGACAATCGTTGCTGTCATCATAGATTCAAGCAAACCGACGGCTGCTAATCCCAGTGAATAAGGCAAAATAATAGCTAAAGTTTCAAGATTTAAAGGAATATCAGGAAGCAAGAAAATTGGAAGAGTATCTGGTAATTGCCCCATATCACCTACGGTTCTTACATCTAAACCAATGAACAAGGCAAAGAGCGTGAGGAGTACAATACAGATGAGGGGAGAGGGTAAAAGCTTGCCTATTACTGGGATATAGGGGAATAGATAAATAATGGCTAAACCACCAATTGTCATCGCATAGACATGCCATGTCACATTGGTGAGTTCAGGCAATTGGGCCATAAAAATTAGAATAGCCAAGGCATTCACAAAGCCAATCACAACCGACTTTGACACAAAGCGCATCAATGCACCTAATTTTAGATAGCCTGCTAGGATTTGAATAAATCCTGTCAAAATTGTGGCTGCTAATAAGTATTGCAGACCATGCTCTTTAACCAGTGTGACCATTAATAAAGCCATAGCACCAGTTGCAGCAGAAATCATCCCTGGACGACCGCCTACGAAAGAAATCACCACGGCAATACAGAATGAAGCATATAACCCTACCTTAGGGTCGACACCTGCAATAATTGAAAAGGCAATTGCTTCAGGAATTAGAGCCAAAGCAACAACAATACCCGCAAGAACATCCCCGCGAATATTGGAGAACCATTGTTCTCGAATAGTGGATAACATGAAAATAGCCTATTTTTTTAAATTTTAGGAAAGGCTAGTGATGTGATATATGACACACAAGCTACTACACCACATCACTAGACAGTGATGAGTTATTTACTGTTTTAAGAGATAAATAAACTTATGGTGGCGTAAGTGTCATATTAAGAAAGATATCTATTTTGGAGGGTTTCGGGGGCAATGATAGCAGTTAGGCCCTTTTCTATCCACCCTAACCGCAGTACTGAAGTAAAAGTAAGAATGATCATAGATAATTTTAGAATTGATTTATGTCCATTTAACATAATGGCTGTTATACGAAACGAGAGTGTTAGAACCCATTTAAAGTGTCTATATTCTCACCAATAAAAATGTCCGGTTTCTCCGAGGTAAAATATGACTTTTGAACAAAAATAAGCCATTGTTTATTCTTTTTATTTCCAACAAAATTCCAGAACTCATCTACTTCGAGAGATTCATAATGACTTTGCTGAGGCTGAATTTCATAGGTTGATTCAGTTAAAGTACGTAAAACTTTACCGATACTGATGCGCTCAACTTCAGCAATATCTCGTATACCGCTGCCTCTGACCATCAACTGTAATATTTTACGAGTAATACCTGACTTACATCCTAGATAGCTCAGTGCATGATCACCAATAAACTGACGTTTACAGTCTTTGCACTGATAGTTTTGTTTCCCATCTACTTTGATACCATTTTTCTTTATACTATCACTGAGGCAGGTTGGACATTTGATTGCTAGAGTTATTTGCATTTCTCTATTTTATCAAAATCCAATCGGCTTTTTCTTCAGCATACTTTTTGAAACACTACCAAA
>NZ_VPEC01000052.1:0-13613 GCF_013417355.1 Acinetobacter sp. YH12255 | reverse complement strand
AGCCTAAAACGTTGGACTGCTTTAAGCCGCTATCTGGATGATGGCAATCTACCCATTGACAATAATTGGATAGAGAACCAAATGCGTCCCTGGGCCTTGGGGCGTAAGAACTGGCTATTTGCAGGTTCGCTGCGCAGTGGTCAACGAGCTGCCAATATCATGACTTTAATCCAGTCAGCAAAGCTGAATGGCTTGGATCCGTATGCCTATTTAAGTGATGTGCTGAAAAGGTTGCCAACACATAAAGTGCCCCAAATAGAAGAATTACTACCTCACCGCTGGAAACCTGAACCCCGTTAAAACTTGGCGATGGCGTTCAGCGGATGCTTACATAAATCCGAGAATTATCGTATGATTTAAAAAATTCAAAAGAATAAACGGTAGTCGACGCTTTTTATGCCTAAATACATCCGTAGCACCTTGATGATGACCACTCTCGTTTCGCTTTTGAGTGGTTGCCAAGTGGTCAGTGTGAAAAATCAATCACTGAACGTTACGATTACCAATGAGCGTGAGAGTATTTTAACGCGGGATAAGCTCAGTGAAGCGAGTCTAAACGTGCTGTCTATGACGGGTAGAGAAGCCAAAATCTGTTCAGAGCAACCTGAAGAATGTGTCAGCGAACTCAAACAGATTCCACAAATTCAGGATGAACAGCTCCTCTCTACTGCCAGCGAGCTGTATCTCGCTAAAGCACTTTCCTTAGAAAAATCATCTGCCTGTAAAGTCAGTATTTTAGCCAAGACACAGTCTGAAGAAAAACAGGCACTGCAAAAACAAAACTACCAAAGCTGCCTAGATCAACAACTCGGCATGCTGGATAAAAGCATTCGCTACAGTTATGCCTACATGTTTAACACCAAACGTGGCCCCCAAGACCGTATTTTTGATAACCGACAAGTCCAACTCCGTGACTTTTATAATCAAGCTATCGCTAAACTCGTGAATAGTTATGGCCTACGCCATGGGCCATCTGAAGTCGGTAATCAAATCAAAGTGG
This sequence comes from Acinetobacter sp. YH12255, assembly GCF_013417355.1. Classification (NCBI taxonomy): domain Bacteria; kingdom Pseudomonadati; phylum Pseudomonadota; class Gammaproteobacteria; order Moraxellales; family Moraxellaceae; genus Acinetobacter; species Acinetobacter sp. YH12255. The sequence continues at coordinate 12,613 of NZ_VPEC01000052.1, read as the reverse complement.
GGCAAAGTATTTACCGTATTAATTATGACAATTACCCACTTTTAAAAAACCGTCAAGTTGAACAACTGATGTCAACTTACAATATGAACTTTTCAGGCCTGCGCTCTATCACACGTCGCGATGGTTTTGGTTCAGAGTTTCTGATTGTCCTCCCACCTGAGCACAATGACACCTCACCTGAAAAAGCCAAATATATTGTCGATCCACTACATTATCAGTATACCAATGGTCGTAATCCAAACATTCACAATGCCCGTTATTTAGCAGCGACTATTACCGCACAGCCACGCTCTGCATCCAATATCGATGAGATCTTAAACAACCCTGAGTTTGAAATCTCAGCTTATGATCCCTATAAGTTTGAATCTGCGAAAATTGCAGGCAAAAGCTACCCACTCGCTGCAAACTTTTCTGCACCTTATGGCTTATGGTTAGCACAAAACAATTTAGGTAAAGCCGCGTATTTATCACTGATTGATCGTGATGCACGCCTCACTATGCCACACCTATACATGCTTGAGCCGTACAATCCAAATAAAAAAGTGGTGGTCCTCGTCCACGGTTTAGCCAGCAGTCCAGAGGCATGGATTCGTTTGACGAATGATGTCATGGGCGACCCCGTGCTACGTGAGCACTATCAAGTCTGGCAAGTGTTCTACTCGACCAATATGCCAATTTTAGAAAGTCGTTTCCAAATCTATGCAATCATTCAACAAAGTTTTAATTTGGTCGACAGCAAAGCGCCTGCCAAAAAGGATGCCGTGCTCGTGGGACATAGTATGGGCGGCATTATTGCACGGCTTTTGGTGAGCGATGCTGACTTAACCCCTGCAGCAATGAAACTGCTACCCAATCGACGTGCGCAACAATTTAAAAATGACCCTCTATTTAAATCACGCCTCGATATTCAACCGATTCCAAACTTTAGTCGGGCCATTTTCTTGGCAGCGCCACATCGTGGGACAGAGTTTGCTGACCGCTGGTTTACCCTTGCGGCACGTAAAGTCATTCGTCTACCAGGTGCGTTTTTGGGAGCACTGACCGATGTTATACAAAGTAGTGACCCTGACCTACAAGCCTTCATTAAAGATGTCGATAATGGACTCATTCAAAATGGGCCAAGTGATCTCAGCAAAAACTCTAATTTTACTCGGTTAACTAAAAATGTCGTTCCATACAAGGGCATGAAATTCCACAGCATCATGGGGAATGCGACCAAAAGTGATGACCTCAATATCATTACAGACGATGTCGTGCCTTATACGAGTGCCCATCTAGATGGTGCATTGTCTGAGAAGATTATTAAAGGTGGACATTCTATTCAAGAAACGCCTGAAGCTGTTCTTGAGTTACGTCGTATCCTACGGTTGCACCTGACTGAACTCGGTCTGTATAAGCCTTAAATCTTAAAAAGCCTAAACAGATGTTTAGGCTTTTTTATTTTTGCTTTACACCTAATGCCTACAGCAATAATCACTTGGCTGTTTAACAACTGTTCGCTTTATAGATGATTTATTGTTTAGTCGTTTTCAATTTTGCTAAGATATTGCCATTCAGACAATAGCTGTTCATAGCACATAAATACATACGGTAAGCGGCGTCGCTCGGTCTATTTTTATATTGTGCATTTTCAAAGATTTAAGGATTTCACCTACATGAGCAATTCGGGAATCATAACTGATTTGTCCACCCTCACTCCCATGATGCAACAGTACATGGGCGTCAAAATGCAACATCCGCACTCTTTGATGTTCTATCGTATGGGTGACTTCTACGAGCTATTTTTTGAAGATGCACACAAGGCCGCTAAACTTCTCGGAATTACCCTAACCCATCGTGGCAAAGCCAATGGTGAACCTATCCCTATGGCAGGCGTTCCTTACCATGCAGCTGAAGGCTACCTTGCTCGCTTGGTGAAAAAAGGCGAAACCGTCGTCATTTGCGAGCAAATTGGTGAGGTTACAGGTAAGGCCCCTGTTGAACGTGGCGTTGTCCGGATTATTACTGCAAAACTACGTTGGGCGTGAAGTCATAAAAAAATTAATCAGGATTTTGCATAAATAGTGCGCCGTAAGGCGCATTATTTTTAAGGAAGGTTTGTATTACTCGACAATATATAACTTATGTTTTTTCTTCGGGGGCTCAACTTTAACTAAAGCATCAAATGTTAATTGATTAAAATCTTCTTCAGAGATTCCAATTTCATCAAGCATTTTATTTTTATCAAAAGATGGTTGTGAGGCTAAAACAGAGATAATTTTGGGCAACATCAAACTCTCATCTCGATGAGTTTCTTCAGGTTCATTAATGTTGTAGCCCAACGAATTGATCTTTATAGAGTTACTACGATTAACCCAATCACTAACTAATCCCAGCTTGTGAGCTTTATAGTTAATAGCCTTCAGGGATGTTCGCCAAATCTTTTTATACTCAATCATATTTTCTAGTGAAAAATAGCGTGGAGCAGTAGAAAGAAATGCATCTGTTGGCATTAAAAATTCAGATGAAAATTGATCCGCTTCAGTTTCGAGAACACGATTATCTTTCTCGACACGAATTTTTTTGTTATGCGTATGCATAACGATATGACCAAGTTCGTGTGCACAATCGAAGCGGGCTCTTTCGGCAGACTTAAATGTATTTAGAAATATGAAAGGGCTACCACTTTCATCATCAAAAAAAGATAGTGCATCAATTTCTCGAATTTCAGTCGGTAATCTAAAGACACGGATTCCCTTTAGCTCACACAACGAAACAATGTTATTAATAGGTTGATTACCTAAAGCCCATAAACCTCTCAACTCTGACGCTAGGTGATCGGCATACTTAGATTCACCCAAAAACTCAGTAATATCTAAATCAGGACGGTGAAAAGTAGGTAACTTTACTTTCTGATTTAAGTACTTGTTAATATTTATTGCTAAAAGAGTATATGCCTCATTAGCTTTTCTATGCTGTGCTTTAATACGAGCAACCGATCTATAGAAGATTTGGTCTGTTTCATGTGGTTGTGTGTCATTACCTGCAAAGAATGACTTGGGTAAATTTAATACACGGCATATATCATCTTGATCATTTTCATTGATTTCTTTATCCACGTCTAAAAGTTGCTTTACCTTAGAGATAGAGCAACTCAATTTTTCTGCGAAATCGGTATTGCTAAGTCCTCGTAATTCTTTAGCAATACGTAAACGATCTTTATTAAACACATTAACCTCAGATTAAACTACAAGCTGAATATCAAAATCATCTGGTTTAATTTCATTAGATGGTTCCAATACTGGCTTAGGATCAGTTTTTACAGGAACTGTATTATCTATTTCAAATGCAATTCTGCAAGTATGGTCACTTGGTAAAATTGAAATTTTTTTCGCTTTTAAGTCCTGTACGAAGCTAGTTGGGTATGCAAATTCAAAAGGAATATTTGGGATATCAATGTCTTTATAGGCTGGATGTGATGCTGAAGGAAAGTATAAAATCCATGTTCTCAATTTTGTCTCATCATCATAAGCAGACTGATTCTCCTTAATATTATTTAATGTCATTAATCCTTTTTCACAGTGTGCTGATACAACTTGATCAGCTAACCCCAATGCAATATTCCCGCTCATAAAGATAATTTGTATTTTCTTTACTGTATTCTCAATTCTTGGCTGGCTGTCATTGTGGAATATCCAAGCAGGATCAGATTGTCGAAGCAGTAAAGCAATCTGTTCTCCAATTTTTCCCCATCGTGCAATAAAGCGTGCACGGTTATAGTGAGTATTTGTTCTATAGTCAGCATCACCGATCATAATTGCGTTTCTGACTAACTCGAGATCAGGTAATCCTAACTGTTTAGCTTTTTTGATAGCATTTTCACCTTTGAAAAAATCACATGGCGTGGGTTCAGAAGGTTGGATTGATTCTTCATCAAGGAGATTTAAATTCATCTTAAAAGTTATCCTAAAGTAGCGAATGTCTTTTTTATAACATCTTTTGATGTTTTAAAAAAGACATTTTTTATAAATGTGTGCTATCTTCACTTACAACTTGATAATAAGAATTTTGGAGAAGAGACGTTGAGTAACTTATTCATTAATCATAAAAATTGTCCTGAATGCGGTGGCCGTATCAAAGGCTATTATTACTACTGTGGGCAGTGTGGTAGTCAAAATGTTGTAAACTGGAAGCACACGGGGATATTTTTGTTGATTGCTGGAAAGGTTTTTCTGGTTGCTATGCTTTTTTTGCTAAAAAATTTTGTTCAAATCCATTTTTTTCACAAGTTTCATTGTGCTAATTTTTTAAATAATTCATAGAGGTTGATAGTAAAATGAAAGTTAAAGATTTAATTAAATAATTAGAAGAGTTTGATCTGGAATTAGATGTTTTAATTGCTAATGAAGAGAACAAAATCATTGGCATAAAAACCCTAGCCCGATTCTTTGAAATAAGCTATGTTTCTTTTGTTCATCCAGAGACACAAAGAAATGATATGGAAAGAAATGTTGAATTTACCTTTTTAGGAATGTCGACTAAAGACTCTAGAGTTATTGTTTTTATTGACGTTGTTCCATAATTTTCAAGTAGTCAAAATGAGTATACAATATTCATGTGATGCAAGAAGATACAACTGGATAGGATGGGCCCATAAGTATTTGAAGCTGCCTCGTGTATGATCATGGGGACTGTCCAAACAAACGGCTTTTGAGAGTGCTGCCTGATACGAAAAATAATATCCAAGAGATGCTAGCGGTAAATTTAGTGTAAAATTTAATGCTAGCCATCATTAAAACTTATTTAAAAATATGAAGTTATATCGCACAGATTGGAATATGTTTCCTAAAACGGTTATTGACCGTGGTCTTGGAGATGCAACCTCTCATTACATGTATGAAGCTGCTAAAGCAGGGGATGTTGAAAGTGCGTATATTTTAGCTAAAGATTTAGTTTCGGATGAGGCGATTGCTGAACTAGAAAGAATTATCGATGGTCGGGAAACTATTATAGTACCTGTACATGCTGAGGAAGCAGTCGGTCGTAATATGATTCCTTTAGCTACTTCAGCAGTTATAGCAAAGAAACTTGGGCTTGAAGTTGATACGAATATAGTTCAAGCTATAAAAGTATCAAGAACTGGCGGTGATGGGTGGCATAGATTAGCCAACCCACCAGCATTTGATGGGACAATAAACAATGATAAATGTGTTATTATTGTTGATGATACCCAGACCCAAGGTGGTACTTTTGCAGCATTAAAAGGTCATATTGAAACAACTGGGACGAATAAAGTTATTGGAGCATATGCACTGACGGGTAAACAATACTCATCACAATTAGCTCTAAGTAAAGAAACTCTTCAGCAATTGAGGGATGTATATGGTAATCTTGAAGCATGGTGGAAATCGATTTACGGGTACGATTTCGAAAGGCTCACAGAGTGGGAAGCAAAGTATATCCTCAACTCTCGTAAAACAGCTGACGAAGTCCGAGATAGAATCATTGCGTCAAAACAAACGTGATGCTTATGCACTTATGATGAAAATGAATTAATTATTATTTAATTAAGTTAAAAGACTGCTATATAGCGGTCTTTTTTGTTTTTGAGCTCTACAAATTTTAATGAGTACATATAGTTACTTTTATAAAAATGATAATAAAGGGTAGAGGAGGTCATCTAAGAATTTAAAGCACAAGACTTATTTAACATTGATGACAGAAAAAGTGAGTTGTTGGGAACTTAAAGAAGAGGTGGTACTTATAATGGTTACTAAAATACAAATACTTAAAATATTAAATATATAAAACAATATATTACAAATATATATGATGCGTAGTGTACGCATCATATATATTTTCTTCTATTTTGATATAATGGATCTCGTCAATCCGCTGATAGGTTTCATTTAAATTTCATGAGTCTTACTGAAATTAAAGTTCGCCAAGCTCATTGCAAGGAAAAAACTTGTTTTTTATCCGATGAAGATGGACTTAGCCTGAAGATTGAGCCGACTGGAAGAAAATCTTGGTGCTATCGCTATACAGATCCACAAACAAAAAAACGTCGCCGCATTCAGTTGGGGCTTTATCCTGATTTATCGCTGAAAAAGGCACGACAAGTCAAAGATGACTTTAAAGACAATAATTATTGTTTTGAGCATGATACTGTCTCTAATGTCATCACCTTTCGTAAGGTAGGGGAGGAGTGGCTGCAGTTCAAACTGAAAAATGCATTTAATGATTCACCCCGCTGCGGTGTACTACAGTTAGCAGAAAGATGTTTACAGCAAGATATTTATCCAGACCTTCAGGATTTACCTTTTCAAAACATCAAGCGTTATGACCTGGTTTCAGTAATCAAAAAAATAGAGGGACGCCAAGTAAAAGAACCTGTCAAGAAAGCTTGTAGTTATTTGAACCAAATTTATGACTACGCTGTAGCGATGGGTTATTGTGAATTCAACATCGCGCATGGTTTAAATAAAATCGCCATTAACAGTAAAATCAAGAAGAATTATCCGTATTTGAAAGCGGAGGATATATCAGATTTTAAGAAAAATTTATTAAAATTGGATGCCCATCCGATTATTAAAAAAGCACTGCTGTTCAAATTACATACTGGCGTGCGAGGGGCTGAATTGTTATTGGCTGAGCCTCATCATTTTGATTTAAATGAAAAAATCTGGAAAATACCTGCCTTGCATATTAAACAGTTTCGACGAAAAGTCATATTAGGCCATGAGATTCCCGACTTCTTAGTTCCACTTTCAGATCAGGCTTTAGATATTTTAAAAGACGTCATGCAATGGTCATACGGTGAAAAGTACATTTTTGCTAGCCCACGGAAACATAATCAACCGATTCATTTTAATACATTAAATATGGCTATACGTAAGATGGGCTATGGAAAACATCAATTATCCTCTCATGGACTACGTTCCACTTTTAGTACCATTTTGAATGACTCAGGTTTGTTCCAGGATAACTGGATTGAGGCACAACTTTCACATATTGATAAGAACCGTACCCGTGCCAGCTATAATCACGCTGACTATTTAGCCCAGCGGACTGAAATGATGCAGTGGTGGGGTGATTATTTAAGTACTGCTAAGTGAAAATCGTACTTTTATACATAGACTTAAAACATTATGGGGTTTCAAATGGATAGTAAACAATATACTTGCCGTGTTACATGGTCAGCAGAATATAATGAGTATGTTGGGTTGTGTGCTGAGTTTCCATCATTGTCTTGGCTTGATGCGGATCAGTCTAAAGCATTCTCAGGAATAGAGGAGCTCGTTGCTGATGTTGTCGCTGATATGATTAGCAATAATGAAAAAGTTCCTACACCACTCTCCGGGAAAATATAGTAGGCAGTTTGTTGTCCTTGTTCTCAGTGGTTCAACAAAAACTAGCCCTCGAAGCCGCAGAACGTGGCGTGGACATAAATTGTTTAGTATCAGTAAAAAGAGCGATGTAATTTTAGTACGAGTGAGTGATAGAGCAGGAACCTATGCTTCATATATTCAGTAAATGGTATGTTTTTGAATTAATAGGTATCGCGGATTCAAATCCCAAGTGCGACACATTTGTAGTTAGTTGAAAAAGTTAGGTGTATTAGAATCATTAGACTTTTTCAACTCGCAATTGGAAAGCACACAATGAAGCAATACACCCAACTTTCTCAAGAAGAAAGATACGAAATTTATGCTGCCCTTGAAAAGTAAATCTTCAATCTCTACTCTTTCCAGATCAACCCTCTATCGTGAGATCAAAAGGAATACAGGGGAACGCGGCTATCGGGCTAAACAGGCTGATCGGTTTTCAAGTCAACGACGATACCGTTCTTCATCTCAGATGACAGACTTCGCCATATTTTACATCCGTTATCTGATTGCTCTGGATTGGTCGCCTGAACAGATTTCCGGGGCATTGAAACAACGCGGCTGGCTAGATGTCCCATCACATGAGTGGATCTATCAGTACATCTATCAGGATAAATCTAAGGGTGGAGAACTGCATCAACATTTAAGACACCAGAAAACCTATCGCAAGCGGGGTTATAAAAACACAGACCGTAGAGGCCAACTGGTTGATAGAACAAGCATTCACTGTCGCGACGAGATCATAGACAAGCGTCAACGTCTTGGTGATTTTGAAGGTGATACCGTGATAGGCAAGAATCATAAGGGGGCATTATTAACCCTGGTTGATCGCAAGAGTCTGTATCTACATATCGCTCATTTGGGGAAAACTAGAACCTCAGCTAAAACGATCACGTGTGCTTTAGAGTGTTTGCGCCACAGTCATGCATATAGTGTGACCTTTGATAATGGCAAGGAATTCTCAGAGCATTGGCGGATAAAGGAAGCAGGTATAGAAACTTACTTTGCAGATCCGTACAAGTCGATTCAACGTGCCAGAAATGAAAATAGCAATGGTCTGATCAGGCAATATCTGCCAAAATCCTCATCGTTTGATGATGTTTCAAAAGAACGGATAGAACAGATAGAATCTGCTCTAAATAATCGCCCCAGAAAGACACTGGGATGGTATACGCCCAGTGATGTTATGGCTGGTTTTTATACTGTTGCACTTGCCGCTTGAATCCGCCTATTTTTAAATAAAGCTTTCTTTGATTTAGTGCTTTTTATTTAATAAATTAATTTTAAAAACAACTTAGGCTAATTGATAAACACTATCTGGAAAGATTAAAAGAAAATATTTTTTAATTTCTGCTAATTCATTTAAGGCAGGTTCCCTTTCAAGCAGTTGAAATGTCCAAATAAGTACAGCCTGATGATTATCATAGCAAGTATTTACTCCAAGAAAATTAGCCATTCCATAACTTCTATTGATGTTCATTTCTTTAATTAATTGATTTCCTAAGTCACGAGCTTGCTGGCTGATCAATAACTCATTTGGTAACACGGCGGTCATCTCCACAAAATAATCTAATGCAGGTTCAATCCTTATATTTAAAAAGTTATAATTTAGTTGAAATGGATAAAATATACTTTCTATAAGTTGTAATAACCTGCTGTAGGTTAATTTTAGCAAAGTATTACTCAGTCAACAACTTCAAATAACCCACAGCAAGTTATTTTTTGTAAATTAATTTAAATATGATTACTTGTAAGTTATCTAGCCTCATGGGCGATAGAAAAATTTTAAAATTAAGTGAAGTGGTGCATGCAACAGGTATCAATCGCAACACGCTCACAAGTATGTATTATGACCGTGCTGTACGTATTGAATTACCAGTCGCCGATAAGTTGTGTAAGTACTTTAACTGTACGATGAATGATTTGTTTGAGTTTAAGGAAGAAGTTGAAGAAAAAGATTAACTTAATACTTCGTTTGATAAGTTTTTCGAAGAAAAAGACTAGCCAATACTTAGTTTGATAAGTTTTTCTCTGCAGATCTAATATTGAATTTTATAAAATATCATTACAAACAGATACTAATTTCATTACTTCTAAAATGAAATCAATCGAATGGTAGAGTTTTTTTGCTATTTGCATTTTAAGGTGGGATTTTGAGGCCTTGTTGCGCAAACCTACCGATAAGGTCTTATACAGCAATAGCCTACACCTAAATTTATCGTACACCGAATTGGTCATCCTACAATCATGCTTTGATCAATCATGGTAATTTTACAATTTGGTTTGATACTAAGATTCAATGATATTCGCAGTCACAAGGAAAACATGGTCGAAATCAAACTTATTCTGACATAGCCATTCAGTGCTATCTCATGATTAAATCCTTATTTCGTCTTTCTGTATGCATGGTGACTGGCTTTGTCCAAAGCTTGATTAAACTTTGCGGATTAGATTGGACAGCTCTGGATTATTCAACCATTCGCAGAAGACAAAAGCATATTGATATTCAAATTAGCTATGAAAAGAGTTGCAATGGACTGCATCTACTCGTTGATTCCACGGATTTGAAGTTCTTAGGTGAAGGTGAATGGAAACGTAAAAAGCATTAGCCGAAATATCGTCGCCAATGGCGTAAACTTCATATTGGTATAGATACTAAAACCCTGCTAGGCAGGACACTATGGAAAAAATGGTCAGGCTATCATCGGCGAAGTTTGGTTGAAACTAAGATGCATTGCATCAAATTATTAGGAGATAAACTCAGTGCAAGTAGTTTTGATAGCCAAGTCAATGAGATCCATGCACGTGTGGCAGTCCTTAACAGATTTACGGAATTAGGTCGACCACTTACCCAAGTTACGCCTTAAATTTGGCTCAATTAGGGGCGCTTTGCATTTCAAATCTTTGTGCAACAAAGCCGTTCCACTCTAGTTAACATCTTAGTTCCATTTACTTTTCACTTAATTTATATAGCAGTTAACTCGTAGCATCAATGAAATAACATAACATGGAAAATAATCAAAAAGACAGAATTTGGATTTTGATCAGATCTGCTGTTTACATGCTTCTACAGCAGCTTTGAATGTTTCACTTAACCTTTAAACTTTTTTTAAAATTAAATATATTTACATATACATTCTAAAATTTGATAGAATTTATTAAAACTTTAGATTCTAAGTGTAAATAATGAGAAGCGCTAATATTCGACGTGATGGCTACTTAAAATTTCTGAATACATGGCAAGACCGTGATGTCATTAAAGTACTTTCAGGTGTGCGTCGCTCTGGAAAATCCACCTTATTGGCGATGTTTCAACAAGACCTAAAAGCACAGGGTGTACAAGCCGAAAACATCATTGCCATCAACTTCGAATTTATGGAATTTGAAGAACTCACCGATTACCGTAAACTACATGATTATGTATTGTCCAAAGTTGATAAAAGTAAAAAAAACTATGTTTTTTTAGATGAAATACAACATGTTACAAATTTTGAGAAAGTAGTCGACTCTTTATATGTTCGGGATTATATCGATTTATATATTACAGGCTCAAATGCATTCTTTCTAAGTGGAGAACTTGCGACTTTACTTACAGGACGCTATATCGAGCAACATGTTCTACCTCTGTCATTCCAAGAATTTAAACAGTGGCATATTGAAAATAATCCGATCATCCAACAATTATCCAATCGTGATTTGTATGCCATGTATACGCGCAGTAGTTTCCCTTATACGCTTGCCATGACTAGCCAGCAGGAAACTTATGATTACTTGCAAGCGGTCTATGCCAGTGTAATGTTTAAAGATGTTATTCCCCGTTTGAATACTGCCGATATTAACTCTCTCGAGCGTGTCGCAAGATATTTGGCAAGCGTGACAGGCTCACCTATTTCCATCAATAAAATTAAAAATACCTTTGTTTCAAGTGGGGTTAAAATTTCATTTGAAACAGTAAAACGCTATATTCAGGGCTTACAGGACAGTTTGTTATTTTATAGTGCCGCACAATTTAAAGTACGCGGGCGTGAGTTATTACAATCCTCTGAAAAATACTATTTAGTTGATGTCGGATTGCGCCGGATTATGTTGCCTGATGCTAATGCTGATCAAGGTCATATCTTAGAAAATGTGATTTATCTTGAGCTTGTCAGACGAGGTTATACGGTCTATGTAGGGCGGGTTGATGAATATGAAATTGATTTTGTTGCTGTCGATACTTTACAGAATTTAACTTATTATCAGGTGGCATTAGAAACGCTCAATGAGGAGACACTCAGCCGAGAGTTACGTCCATTACAGAAAATTTCTGATTCGTATCCCAAGTATTTGCTTACCTTAGACACGATAGGGACTGAAGCGAATTATAATGGTATTGTAAAAATGAGTGCTCTCGATTGGTTGCTATCTGAAAATAAGTAAAGTTGAGGGTAGACATGGATACTCTTATTTATTAATTAAAACTCAAAGACTTTTCAGCATCATTCAAGAATGTATTCAAGCATAATTTCTGCTCCAATTGTAATGGATCGATTTACCTCGATTCGATTGAGTCAGACTATCATGATTGAGCCAGAGTCGCTTACTGAAAGTAGCGAGAATTGCGCTGGAGTTTCTGAAGGATCTTAATATCCTTAGTTTGCCCACTCACCCATGTGGGCATTTTTTTTGATCAAAATACAATGTTGTTTTTGCTAAAAAATGACGGCACCCACAATAAAACACAATATTCCAAAAATAATCCAAGGCCATATCTTTGCCTTCGGTTGTTCTAAATTCTGAGGATTATATTCCGTGTGTTCTAGCGATGTCGGTTGTGGAACACGGGTCTTTTTAGAGTAAGGCTGGTGTTTAGAGTAAGACAGTCCCGTACCTGGAATACCAACACTGGTTCGAGTCCCTTTTTTACCAATATTTAGAGAAGCACCAGGTTTGCCAATGCTGGCACTGCTGATGCCTTTATGGGTCAGATTAATTTTAAAACCCGGGAATAATTTAATACTTTTACGAAATCTAAAACCCATATTGCTCTCATTCTAAAACTTAGCTCAATTCACGCGCTATACTAGGATCCATGATCTGCTAGAGATCGTACTTTGACGGCTATCATCAGGATACTAGTATAGAGACCTTTGCACGAAACAGCCCCTTTGCTCGAGGCATACCACCAAACCGAAAAAAAACAAAGAATGGCAATGAAATAAGCAAAACAATGGCTAAATCATGGATAAAATCTCCAAATGGTTGTT